>JAGCXZ010000128.1 GCA_017961065.1 Lachnospiraceae bacterium | reverse complement strand
GAGCCATTATGTCCGCGTCGCAAAGATCAAAAAGGATATCGGTACCCGTTTTGGCGAGGTGTTCGATTGACATAGGCGTTCCCCCGCTACGAGCTACCGTAAACCCTGTGTTTATGCGGGTTCAAGGCTTTTGTGTTAACAGCTCGTAGCGGAATCGAACCGCTGTTTCCGCCGTGAGAGGGCGGCGTCTTAACCGCTTGACCAACGAGCCGTACTCATACATTCTATATGAACTCCTTGAGAAATGCAAGGACTATTTTTCGGATAGGGCGCATGATATACTGATATAGGATTTTTGCAAAAAAAGCCGCTGTTTTACGAAACGAATCCAAAACGGCGGAATCTGAGCGGAGGGATGGAGCAGATGTATAGAGACGGAAAGATCTGGATCGGAAAAAACGATGAAAAGGATATCTATATTTATCCGAGTATGGCTAACAGGCACGGCCTGATTGCGGGCGCGACCGGTACGGGTAAAACGGTAACGCTTAAGGTGATGGCCGAATCTTTTTCGGATGCCGGTGTTCCGGTGTTCCTTGCGGATGCCAAAGGCGATCTGGCCGGTATGTGCAGGGAAGGTGTCAACAGTGAAGACATGATCCGGCGCATGGAGTATTTCGGACTCGCTGAGGCCGGATTTAATTTCACGTCTTATCCCGTCAACTACTGGGATGTGTATGCTGAAAAAGGCATGCCGCTTCGCACAACGATCTCTGAAATGGGACCCCTTCTGCTTTCGCGGATCATGGGGCTGAATGATATACAGACAGACATCCTGAATGTTGTGTTTAAGATCGCCGATGATCACGAGCTGCTTTTGATCGATACGAAGGATCTGAAGAAGATGCTGCAGTTTGTCAGCGACAACACGAAAGAATTCAGCATGGAGTACGGAAACCTTCCGCCGGTATCGCTTGCGGCGATCATCCGTGCGGTTGTGGCATTGGAGGCAGACGGCGGAGAGCAGTTCTTTGCGGAACCGGCTCTTAACATCAAGGACTGGCTTGCAACGGACGGATCCGGCAGAGGATTTATCCAGATCCTGGACTGCCAGAAACTGATGCCGAATCCGAAGACATATTCGATGTTCCTGCTGTGGATGATCTCGGAACTGTTCGAGACGCTTCCGGAAGCAGGCGATCTGGAGAAGCCGCGCATGGTATTCTTCTTTGACGAAGCGCATATGCTCTTTGACAATGCACCCAGAGTCCTGCTTGAGAAAGTGGAACAGGTTGTAAAACTGATCCGCTCCAAGGGTGTCGGCATTTATTTCATCACGCAGAACCCCAAGGATATTCCGGACGGCGTTCTGTCGCAGCTTGGGAACAAGGTGCAGCACGCCCTGCATGCCTATACGCCGAATGAGCAGAAGGCAATGCGTGCCGCGGCAGCAGGCGTCCGTGAGAATCCGGCGTTTGATACCTACACGGCACTTGGCGAACTTGCAACCGGTGAGGCGCTGATCTCCGTGCTTGGTGAGGACGGTGTGCCGACAATCGTCGAGAAGGCGAGGATCCTTCCTCCGGCCAGCCGGATGGGCGCGATCGATGACGGAACCCGTAACGAGAAAATCAATTCCGCCATGCTTTACGGCAAATATAACTACTATGTGGACAACGAGTCTGCTTACGAGCGCTTAACGGCTCTTTACTCTGAACTGGAGGAGAAGGCCGCACAGGAAAGAGAAGCGATGGAGAAGCAGCACGAGGAAGAGCGGCAGCAGGCTGAAGCGGAGAGAGCGGCGGAAAAAGAACGCCTTGCCGCGGAAAAGGCTGAGGAAAAAGAACGTATCGCCGCAGAAAAAGCAGAAGAAAGAGAACGCATCGCTGCTGAAAAGGCTGCAGAGAAAGAGCGTATCGCAGCGGAAAAGGCTGCAGAGAAGGAACGCATCGCCGCAGAAAAAGCAGCGGAAAAGGAACGTCTGGCTGCAGAAAAGGCAGAAGCCAAGAAAGCAGAGCCGAAGAACCGTGCGATCAAATCGGCCACGAAATCCGTTGCAAGTTCGGCAGCAGGCACCATCGGCCGCGAGCTGGGCAACACCTTCGGAAAATCAGTCGGCGGTACTTTCGGAAAGAAACTTGGCGGTAACCTCGGCGCTTCGCTTGGCAGAGGCCTGATGAGCACCCTGTTCAAATTCTGATTCAGACATAAGGAAAGTGTCACGGAAGAAGGGACATAGAAATGAGGAAAAGCGGTATTTTACTGCCGATCGCGAGTTTGCCCGGCAAGTACGGAATCGGTACATTCGGAAAGGAAGCCTATCGCTTCATAGACAGTCTTAAGGAGGCCGGCCAGGCCTATTGGCAGATCCTGCCGCTCGGCCCGACGGGATACGGCGATTCGCCCTACCAGTCGTTCTCCACTTTTGCGGGCAATCCGTATTATATCGATCCGGAAATGCTTGCAGAGGAAGGACTGATCCTCGAAGAAGAACTGGAACGGTTTGATTTTGGCAACAATGACAACTACATAGATTACGAGAAGATCTACAACAGCAGGTTCAAGGTGCTGCGGATCGCGTATGAGAACTGCAACCTGGAATACAACGGCGCCTTCTGGGAATTTGTCGGTGAAAATAAATTCTGGCTGGAAGATTACGCGCTGTTCATGGCTGTGAAGAATTCGTTCGGCGGCAAGAGTTTTGCGGAGTGGGACGATGACATCAGGTTGCGCCGGGAAGAGGCGATGCAACTCTATAAGAACCGCTATGCCGACGAGATCAACTTCTACATGTTCCAGCAGTACTATTTCATGAAACAGTGGAAGAAGCTGAAGAGTTACGCCAACGAGAACGGCATTCAGATCATCGGGGATATCCCGATCTATGTCGCGTTTGATTCGGCGGATACGTGGTCCGATCCGAAGTTGTTCCAGTTTGATGAGAACGGCAAACCGATCGCGGTTGCGGGCTGCCCGCCCGATGCGTTTTCGGACCTGGGACAGCTGTGGGGCAATCCGCTCTACAACTGGGAGTACCATGCGCAGACCGGATACGAGTGGTGGACGAAACGGATGTTCCACTGCCGCAAGCTTTACGATATCGTGCGCGTGGATCATTTCCGCGGGTTCGATTCCTACTATGCGATCCCCTATGGCAGAGAAGATGCGAAAGAGGGCGTCTGGGAGCAGGGACCGGGCATGGCGCTGTTTGATACGCTGAAGGAAAAACTCGGAGAGACGCAGATCATTGCCGAAGACCTCGGCTATCTGACGCCGTCTGTTCTGGAACTGGTAAGGAACAGCGGATTCCCGGGAATGAAAGTGTTGCAGTTTGCCTTTGACCACAGGGAGCCGAGCGACTACCTGCCGCATACGTTCCATCATAACTGTGTGGTATATACGGGAACGCACGATAATGATACGCTGCGCGGCTGGCTGACAGAACTCTCCGATGAAGCCCGGGCGTATGCGATGGAGTACATGCATATTACGATCGATTCCGATGAGGAGATCGCAGAAGGGGTGCTCCGGCTTGCGATGAGTTCCGTTGCCAACATCTGCATCGTGCCGATCCAGGAGTATCTGGAAAAGGACGGCAGTGCAAGGATCAACAAACCGGCAACGCTTGGCAACAACTGGAAGTGGAGAATGCTTGAGGGCGAATTTGACGCCAAGGTGATCGAGAAGATCAGGAGAATGACCTGGTTGTACGGAAGATGAGTACAGTAGCAAGTAAAAATCATAAAACGAGAAATCTGACAGAAGGGCCGATCATACGGACCCTTCTGCTTTATATGGTACCGATCCTGTTATCCAACCTGTTCCAGCAGCTCTACAACACGGTGGATTCGATCGTGGTCGGTCGCTTTTCCGGGTCTTACGCACTTGCGGCGGTAGGCTCGAGCGGCGCGCTGATCAATCTGATGATCGGTTTTTTCCTGGGGCTTGCAACGGGTGCGGGCGTGATCTTTGCCATGAATTACGGCGCGCTCGATTACACGGAACTGCGCAAGACCATGGATAACGCGATCATTCTGGCGCTTGTGATCGGGGCCGTCATTTCGGTCTGCGGCGTGGCCTTTTCGGATAACCTTTTAACGCTCATGGATACGCCGGATACGGTTTTTCCGCTGGCCAAACAGTACCTGCAGATCTACCTTGGCGGGACCATTGTCAACATCCTTTACAATGTCGGTGCCGGCCTGATCCGCGCGGAGGGGAATTCCCGCGCACCGCTCGTTTATCTGGTGATCGGCGGTCTGACCAATATCGCGCTTGATTTTCTGCTGGTCGGCACGTTCGGCATGGGCGTTGTCGGGGCGGCGCTCGCCACGGTCGCATCCCAGCTGATCCCGGCCGTGCTGTGCCTGATCCATATGGGACGGATGGATGCGCGTTACCGCTTGAACCTTTTGAAACTGAAATTTGACCGCGAGAAATGCCTTGAACTTGTTCGCGTATCGGTGCCCTGCGGCCTGCAATCGGCGATGTTCAATATTTCCAACTTCCTGATCCAGGTGAAGATCAACTCCTTCGGGGATGTCGTGATGGCGGGAGTAGCCGCATACGGCAAAATCGATGGCTTCATTTACATGCCTACGGGGGCACTGAGCCTCTCACTTTCCACTTTTGTCGGGCAGAATATCGGCGCGGGTCACTACGAGAGAGTGCAGAAGGGAATCCGTTCCGTTCTGCTGATCGCGTGTGTCAACGCGATGTTTCTGGGAATGGTTGTATTCACGTCCTGTCCGTATCTACTGAAGATCTTTACCAAGGAAGAGGCGACCATTGCGGCAGCGCTGGAGATGATGCATTTTCTTGCCCCGTTCAGCTGGATCTTCACGCCGACGGATATCCTCGGATCGTCGATCAGAGGCGCGGGCAAACCGCTTGGTGTAACGGCGATCTCGGCACTTTCGATCTGCGGGTTCCGCCTGCTCTGGCTCCCCATCGTGCTGCATTTTTATCACGATGTCCGTCTGGTCTACATCGTTTATCCGATCTCGTGGACCATATCCACCATCG
>JAGCXZ010000127.1 GCA_017961065.1 Lachnospiraceae bacterium | reverse complement strand
TGATCGACAGCGAGGACGAGATATTTGCCGCTGCCAAAGCAAACCAGAGGAAGCTGCTGCTTGCCTGCGTGCTCGCTTTCATCGGAATCGTGGTGCTGACCGCGGTCGTGGTTCTGTTTGTGACCAGACCGCTCGGAATCATCGAGCAGGCGATCGTGACGCTCGGCAAACTGAACTTAAGGCAGGATGAGAGGATTGCGACTTATGCAGGCGGTAAAAATGAAATCGGCAGCATCGCGACGGCAACCGAAAGCCTGAGACAAACATTTGTGGAACTGAACGATGTGCTCGATCATTGCTCGGATTCCTTAAATGACACCTCCGTATCGATGGATAAGGAGTCTGCCGAGCTTGTCGAATGCGTTGTCGACAATTCCGCAACAACGCAGCAGCTGGCTGCCAGCATCAGTACGACAAACGTTTCGATCGAGAGCATCAACGAAGAACTTGAGCAGCTGAAGCTGATGGTGGAACAGATCGATGAGATGCTCACGGAAGGTGACGCGAGCAGTTCGGAGCTGATGAAGAGTGCCGAGATGATGGAAGAGAATTCCGCAAGATCCTACGAAACCGCACAGGCCAATATCGAATCCAGCAGGAAGCATGCGGATGAGGCGGTTGAGAAGCTGAACGCGATCTCAAGGATCAATACGCTTGCAGACGAGATCTTAAGCATTACGAGACAGACCAACCTGCTGTCGCTGAACGCTTCGATCGAGGCGGCCAGGGCAGGAGAGGCAGGAAGAGGATTCGCTGTGGTTGCAGGTGAGATCGGATCCCTTGCGGCATCCTCCACGGCAACGGTTGCGAATATCCAGGAGATCATTTCCTCCACAAATGAGGATATCAGAGAAGTCAATGCATGCTTTGACGATATCATCCGGTTCCTGGAGGGAGAGGTGTCTTCGCAGTTTGAAAGCTTTGCGGACCGTTCCAAGGAGAACAGGGTCGGCGCGCAGGATCTGCAGGAGATGATCAAGCAGATCAGGCAGATCGCCAACCAGTTCTCTCAGTTTATCAGGGATCTGTCCGCCCAGATGGAATCGCTCAGTACCGCGTCAACCGAAAACGGAAGCGGTGTGGATAATATCATCCTGAAAAACCAAAAGACCGGTTCGATCGCGGATGATCTGTCCGGTATCGCATCGGATAACCGCAAAAACGCGGAAGCGATCACGTCTGTGGTACAGAGGTTCCATCAGTAGACAGAATGAAAATACCGGAAAGCGGATTTATTCCGTGGGCAGATCGGAGGTGCAGTGCGCACACTTGGTTGCTTCAACCGGGATCTCCGATTTGCAGAACGGACATACCTTTGTGGCGGGAGCAGCTTCTTCCTCGGCCTTTTTGAACTTTGTGCTGAGGGAGTTGAGCCCTTTGATCAGCAGGAAGATCACAAGCGCCGTGATCAGGAAATTGATGATGGCCGTGATGAAACTGCCGTAGTATAAAACGGGAGCGTCAGCGGAACTGCCGAGTGTTACGGTGAGATTGGAAAAGTCCGTGCCGCCGAAGATCCCAAGGATCGGAGTCAGGATGTCATCATTTAAGGATGTCACGATCGCGGTAAAAGCGCCGCCGACGATGATGCCGACTGCCATGTCCATCACGTTCCCGCGCATGATAAAATCCTTGAATTCCGCTATCAGTCCTTTTTTCTTCATTGTTGTAATCCCTCCTTATGATTGATCAGAGAGCCGCGCCGGCAGAAACCGGCGTGGCTTTTTTATGTATTGTCATTGTGGCACGGGGAGGAAGATACTGTCAAGAAGCGTAGTTTGGTACTTGAAAAGATTGCGTGTTTCGGCTATAATTCATTTGTTTAGCATATTGACGCTTTAGCACTATAAAGAAAAGAGGGATTATTATGAAAAAGTTCAACAAATGTGTTGCTGTGATCATGACGGCAGCCATGGCGTTGGGACTGACGGCCTGCGGATCAGGTTCTTCTGCGGGAAACACGATCAATGTCATGCTTTCCACGAACGTGATGTCACTGGACACCAACCTCGCTACAGACGGTGATTCTTTCGAAGTGATCGCTGACTGTATCGACGGTCTGACACAGATGGATGCAGACGGTTCCGCGATCCCTGCGCTTGCAGAGAGCTGGGACGTTTCCGATGATGGATGCAAGTACACATTCCATCTGCGTGATACCAAGTGGTCGAACGGCACACCCGTAACGGCTGCTGACTTTGAATACGCATGGAAACTTGCCATGACGGCTAACGTAGAGTACAACTACATGTTCGATTCTTCCGTAGGTGCTCTTAAGAATGCCGACAATATTCTTTACGAAGGCGGCGACCCGGATACACTCGGTGTCAAGGCTGTAGACGACAAGACACTGGAAGTTGAGCTGGAAGTTCCGGTTTCCTTCTTCCCGTCTCTGATGTACTTCCCGACATTCTATCCGATCAACCAGGCATTCTATGAGGGCCTTGAGGATGGAACATACGGAACAAGCCCGAAGACATTCTTATCCAACGGCGCGTTCATCCTTTCCGATTACACACCGGGTACGGCAAGCCTGTCCCTGACCAAGAACCCTGATTACTGGGATGCTGCAAGAGTGAAACTCGACGGCATTAACTACCAGGTTGTAGGTTCTTCCGACAACGCGCTGACCGGTTTCAAGAACGGCACACTGGATATCGCTGTTGTAGGCGGTGACCAGGTTGCAAGCGTAAAGGGCGATGAAACTCTTTCCAAGAACCTGAACGTAACGGGTGCCGGCTACATGTGGTACTTATCCTTCAGTCAGACCGAGAACAACGCAAACGGTTACCTGGCAAACGCGAACTTAAGACTGGCCTTCACGAACGCGATCGACAGACAGTCTCTGGTTGACAACTACGTAATGGACGGTTCCCTGGCTACATACACCTGTGTTCCGCCTCAGTTTGCGGCAAGCTCCACCTCCGGTGAGGACTTCTCCGCGAACCAGGATCGTTTCAAAGATGTCTGCGATTACAATACGGATGCCGCTAAGGGTTACTACGAGAAGGCAAAATCAGAACTCGGTGTTGACTCCTTCGAATTCACAATGGTATTCGGTAACAACGAAGGTGATGAGGTTACCAAGGTTGCACAGGCTCTGAAAGAGCAGATCGAAGCTACGCTTGACGGCGTAACGATCACACTGGCTCCGATGACCAAGGCAGAACGTCTGGACAAGATGCAGAACGATAACTATGAGATCGCTCTGACCAGATGGGGCCCCGACTATGCCGATCCGATGACATACCTCGGCATGTGGGTAACCAACAATGCGAACAACTACGGCTTCTGGAGCAACGCAGACTACGATCAGCTGATCAAGGACTGCACGATCGGCCAGTATGTATCCGATTACGATGCACGTTGGAACGCTCTGCTCGATGCCGAGAAGATCGTTATGGACGAAGCGGTTATCGCACCTCTGTACACAAAGGCTAACGCGAACCTGATCAAGGACGGCGTTGCGGGTGTTGAGTTCCATCCCGTTGCGATCAACAGAGCTTACAAGAATGCAACAATCTCTAAGTAAAATCGAATGACTAAATATATCGTTAAACGAGTTATCATGGCGCTCGTTACGCTGTTCATCATTACGTTCCTGCTTTTCCTGCTGGTACGTATCATGCCGGGGAATCCGTTTCCTTCGGAACGAATGAGCGCCGACGCAATTGCAAAAAAACGAGCTGAGATGGGGTTGGACGACCCCATCTTAGTTCAGTTTGGCAACTATCTGAAAAATGTGATCGGAAAAGGCAGCTTCGGAAAAGGAAGCTCGCTTTATAACGGTGCGCCGATCTCCACGGTCCTGCCGCAGTGTATGGCCAACTCATTTAAGATCGGTGGTATTTCCATTTTGCTCGGGACACTTGTGGGCCTGATACTGGGTATTGCGGCCGCGCTCAACAGAGGGCGGTTCTGGGATACCTTCTGTACCGTCCTGTCGATCCTGGGCGTCTGTGTGCCTTCCTATGTGTTCATGAGTTTCCTGCAGTATTTCCTGGCATACAAAGTCACGATCTTCCCGTTTTATTTTGACGCCTCACAGTTCCTCTCTTCGTCGGTGATCCCGGCGTTGTCGCTGTCGCTGTTCTCCATGTCGACGGTGGCCCGCTTTACCAGGAACGAGATGGTGGAAGTCATGGATTCGGACTATGTTCTGCTTGCGGAATCCAAGGGAATGTACGGCACCAGACTGGTGACCAGACACATCCTGCGGAATGCACTGATCCCGATCGTTACCGTGATCGCGCCGCTTGTTGTCGATCTGCTGACAGGCGCTCTTGTTGTGGAGAAGATCTACGGGATCAACGGTCTGGGCAAACTGATGGTAGATGCGATCTCCGGCGAAGGCATCGATTACAACTACGTGCTCGCGCTCGGGATCATTTATTCTGCGCTCTATATCTTTATCATGCTGGTTCTGGATATTGCCTACGGGCTCCTGGATCCGCGGATCAGACTGGCCAATAAGGTCGAATAGGCCGGTCGGAGGAAGCTTTTATGGAACAGCAGCAGTTGGTTACAATTGAAGATTTTGTCCTCGACGTCAGTCAGGACATTCAAACGGATAAAAACTTTGCCTCACAGGGTTTCTGGAAAGGCGTGGTCACCCGTTTCCGCAAGAACAAGCGGGCAATGACGGGCCTGATCATCATCCTTTTGATCCTCGTGTTTGCCGTATTCGGACCGATGCTTTCCGGCTACGGCTACAAGGAGATCATTTCCTTCCGCGAAAACGGCGCGGATGTTGTGGCAAAGAGTATTTCACCGCAGATCGGCGGTCTTTCGAAAAATGCAGGCGATGCTTTTTCGGATCGCACATTCCTGTTTGGGACCGACTCCCTGGGAAGAGATCTGTGGACCAGAGTATGGTACGGCGCAAGGATCTCTCTGCTGATCGCTTTTGTCACGATCCTGATCGACATGCTGATCGGTATGAGTTACGGTCTGATCTCCGGTTATTTCGGACAGCTCTGTGACGGTGTCATGCAGCGGTTCGTGGAGATCGCGAACAGTATCCCGCGCCTTGTAATCGTGGGCGTGCTCGCAACGTTCATGCCCAAGGGCGTCTGGCTCGTGATCTTCGCGCTGCTCTTAACGGAGTGGATCGGCATGAGTAAGATCGCCAGAGCCGAGATGCTCAAGATCAAAGGGCAGGAGTACATCATGGCCAGCCGTACGCTTGGCGCGAAGAACTTCCGGATCATTTTCTCGGATGTTTTGCCCAATACGATCGGCCCCGTGATCACGCAGGTGATGTTCTCCATCCCGACCGCGATCTTTACAGAAGCGTTCTTAAGTTTCGTCGGTGTCGGCATCGTGCTGCCGCAATGCTCGATCGGTTCCCTGATCGAGGACGGCTTCAACAATATCACGACGCTGCCGTATCAGATCCTGCCGCCGATCATCGTTCTGGCGCTTCTGATGCTGGCCTTCAACTTCGTCGGAGACGGCCTCCGCGAAGCCCTCGCCCCGAGAATTGAAGATATGTAACACCGGTATCACGGTTCACAGCAGATATGCGGTTACAGGACGGATCGTCATGCTTGCATGTAAGAGACGGCATGGAAGCGCATATCGTTACTGCGAAGCAGTGACACCACACACATAAGCAATCTTAGTGCGTAGCACGAGATAGATCGCGAAGCGAGCGATTGCGCATGTGGGTGGGGGTAGCTGTGAACGGCAACGGAACAATCCGTGTGTTACATGCATGTATATAGGTGTCAGCTGTGAATAACAAGGAATAACAATGGCAGATAAAATTCTTGACATTCGAAATCTGGATATCACTTTCAAGACCACGGCCGGACCCGTGCACGCCATCCGCGGCGTGAACGTCGATCTGGAGCGCGGAGAGACCGTGGCGATCGTGGGCGAGTCGGGATCCGGCAAATCGGTCGTAATGAAGACCGCGATGGGCATCCTGGCCGGCAACGCCACGATCAACGCCGGCGAGATCATTTTCCGATACAAGGAAGATGACGGCAGCCTGCAGGAAGTGGACATCCTGAAAAAAGACAAAAGATGGATCAGACAGAACATCAACGGCCCCAAGATCGCGATGATCTTCCAGGACCCGATGACGAGTCTCGATCCGACGATGACGATCGGAAACCAGCTGATCGAGGGTATGATGATGCATCTGCATCTGAGCAAGGAAGACGCGAAGAAGCGTGCGATCGATCTGCTGACGGAAGTCGGGATCACGGACCCGGAAAAGCGTTACAGGCAGTATCCGCACCAGCTTTCCGGCGGTATGCGCCAGCGCGTGGTGATCGCCATCGCCCTGAGCGCGCAGCCGGACATCCTGATC
>JAGCXZ010000012.1 GCA_017961065.1 Lachnospiraceae bacterium | reverse complement strand
GACGCAGGCATCCCGGCGATCGGCGTATCCTGCACCAACGCATCTGTAACAGAAGGCCACAACTACTACTTCCGCACATGCTTCCTGGATCCTTTCCAGGGTTCCGTTATGGCGGAGTTCGCGTGGGAAACCGCTTCTAAATAAGATAAGATGAGCACAGTCCGGGAGATCATGTCATATGGTCTCCCGGTCAGTCCGTATTAAGATCCACGAAAGGTTTTTGCTATGAATATTATGTCTTACCTGATCAGGGGCCTTGCGACCGGCGGCCAGTTTGCGCTTGTCGCGATCGGTTACACCATGGTGTACGGTATCCTGAAACTGATCAACTTTGCGCACGGAGAACTCTTTATGGTCTCCGGCATTTTAATGATCTATATTGTGGCGGATCTGCCCACGCTGCCGATCTGGCTTGCGATCGCGCTGATGGTGGTTCTGACCGTATTCATCGGATTCCTGATCGAGAAATTCGCGTACTCGCCGCTGCGCAGCGCGCCGCGTATGTCGGTCATGATCTCGGCGATCGGCGTGTCCTACCTGCTGCAGAACCTTGTCAGCTATGTAACGGGCGGCCTGTCCAAACAGTTTCCGGATATTCCCGTGATCGGCGAGAGCGTCCGTTTCCTTGGTGTTAAGGACAAACTGACGGTCTTCTTATCACCCGTGATCGCCCTTGTCTTAATGGTCATTCTGGTGCTGATCATCAATCATACGAAGTTCGGTATGTCGATGCGTGCGGTCTCCAAGGACTTTGAGACTTCCCAGCTCATGGGCATCAAGATCAACCGTGTCATCTCGATCACGTTTGCGATCGGTGCGTTTCTGGCGGCAACCGGTTCCATTCTCTACTTTGCGAAAAATACGGGCATCAACCACTTGTCCGGCGCCAATCCCGGCCTCAAGGCATTCATTGCCGCTGTTGTCGGCGGGATCGGATCCGTTCCGGGTGCGGTTGTGGGTGCGCTGATCATCGGCGTTGTGGAGAGCCTGGCAAAGGCTTTCGGACTGGCCGATTTTTCGGATGTCATCTCGTTTGCCCTTCTGATCATCATTCTCGTTGTCAAGCCCACCGGTATCTTCGGTGAAAAGACAACGGAAAAGGTTTAAGGGGGTGCCGGTATGTGGAACAAGAATAAAAGACTGATCAGCAACCTGATCTTTGTAGGCGCACTCCTTCTGACACTGGTTTGTATCGAGCTCTTCGCACCGCCGACTTCCATGTGGTTCTCGGTGCTGCGTAAAGTCTGCACGTTTTCGCTGGCTGCGGTATCCATGAACCTGCTGAACGGTTTCACAGGGTTATTTTCCCTGGGACAGGCAGGCTTCATGCTGCTTGGCGCTTATACTTACGCGATCCTGACCATTCCGGTGGAGATGAGGTCCAATGTATTCAGAAACTACGGTGATTCCGTGATCAATTTCCAGATGCCGCTCGTACCGGCGCTGATCCTGGCGGGCCTGATCGCCGCGTTCTTCGCGTTTTTGATCGGACTTCCGGTATTGCGCTTAAAGAGTGACTATCTTGCGATCGCAACACTCGGTTTTGCGGAGATCGTAAGAGGTCTGGTGCAGCTGCAGAACTTCGGCCCCGTTACAAACGGACCGGATCCGATCAACATGTTTACGGCCCCGAAGAACATCATGGCGTATGTAGCCATCTCGGGGATCAGTATCCTGATCATCATCCTGATCATCAATTCGACATACGGACGCGCCTTCAAGGCGATCCGGGATGATGAGATCGCCGCGGAGGCCATGGGGATCAATCTGGCGCATCACAAACGGCTGTCCTTCATCATCTCGTCGTTCTTCTGCGGCGTATCCGGTGCGATGATGGCCATGTGCAATACAAGCGTATCCAGCGTTTCCTTTACATCGGCAATGACCTATCAGATCCTTCTGGTAGTCGTGATCGGCGGGATCGGCTCCGTGTCCGGTTCGATCATCGCAGCCTTCATTTTCTACGCAAGTTCCGAATGGTGGCTGAAATTCCTGGATCTGGAGACCTTTACGGCAAGCGGCAGCAAGGTACCGTTGCTGGGTCCCGGTTTCCGGATGGTCGTTTTCTCGGTGCTGATCATGATCATCGTGCTGTTCTTCCGGAAGGGGATCATGGGAACGCGTGAGATCTCCGTTTACGACGGTCTGATGAAGATCAGATCCCTCTTTAAAGGGAAACAGGCTGTAAAGGAGGAGAAGTGATGGCAAAAAACATACTTCATGTCGAAAACCTGACGATGCAGTTTGGCGGCGTTGTGGCAGTAGACAACCTCACCATGGATGTCAACGAAGGCGAGATCGTCGCGCTGATCGGACCGAACGGTGCGGGCAAGACCACGGCCTTCAATGCGATCACGGGTGTATACGAGCCCACCAACGGGGCTGTCTCCTTTAACGGTGTTCAGATCATAGAAAATCATCCGCAGGGCAAGATGAAGAAACTCTATGCCGGCAAAAATGCGGACAAATATAAACACGCGATGACAAAGACGCCGGATGAACTGACAAAGCTCGGTATGGCGCGTACCTTCCAGAACATCAGACTGTTTAAATCCATGACGGTATTTGAGAACGTGCTGACGGCCAAGCATTTAAGACGCACGTCCAACATTTTTACGGCGACGCTCAAGCTCAACCATAAGGAAGAGATGCGGATGCGTGCCGAGACGGACGAACTCCTGAAACTGGTGGATCTCTACGATGTCAGGGAGGAGATCGCAACGGGACTTCCTTACGGTAAACAGAGGAAACTCGAGATCGCAAGAGCCCTGGCAACGGATCCGACGCTGCTGCTTTTAGATGAACCGGCAGCAGGCATGAACCCGCAGGAGACGCAGGAACTGACCAAGTTCATCCACTACATCCGCGAGAAGTTCAGTCTGACGATCCTTCTGATCGAGCATCATATGAATCTGGTCATGGATATTTCGGACAGGATCTACGTGATCGATTTCGGCGAGGAGATCGCGGAAGGTGTGCCCGCACAGATCCAGAGCAACCAGAAGGTGATCGATGCATATCTGGGGGTGAGTGAAGATGAGTGAAGCGATTTTGAACATTAAGTCGCTGAATGTACGTTTCGGCGGCATTCAGGCGGTCAATGATATTTCCATGGAAGTCAGGAAGGGCAAGATCGTCACCCTGATCGGTGCCAACGGTGCAGGAAAATCCACGATCTTAAGGTCCGTATCCGGTATCGTGAAACCGGAGCACGGCGAGATCCTGTTTGAGGGTGAGAATATCCTGGGGCTTTCCCCTGATGCGATCGTGGCAAAGGGCATCACGCTCGTGCCGGAGGGCAGAAGAGTGTTCCCGAACCTGACAACGCTGGAAAACCTGAAAATGGGTGCCTACCTGCGCAAGGACAACGATGATGAGGAATTAAACTACGTATATCGTCTGTTCCCCCGTCTGGAGGAGCGGCACTGGCAGTTGGCCGGCACGCTTTCGGGCGGTGAACAGCAGATGCTGGCGGTCGGAAGAGCCCTGATGAGCCGTCCGAAACTGATCATGATGGACGAACCCTCGCTCGGACTGGCACCGCTCGTGGTGCGCGATATCTTCAGCATCATCCGCACGATCAACGAGAACGGCATCACGGTGCTCTTGATCGAGCAGAATGCCAACATGGCCTTAAAGACCTGCGATTACGGTTACGTGATCGAGACAGGGAACATCATCATGCAGGGAGACGGGCAGCAGCTCTTATCCGATGAGCGCGTCAAGGAAGCGTATCTGGGGAAGAGTAAGGCGAAATAAAAGAAGAATAGACACAAAGTGTCCTTTTTGGTATAATTATTTGGGTGCTACCTAAACGGTGGCGGTTAGTCCTCATCAGGGAGATATGAAGCCCTGTTCATATAGAAACCCATCGGGAATCATATGAAGGAGGACCTTGTGTATGGATATTGCGGCCTTAATTGGCTTGTGTATCACGTTCTTCTCTTTAGGTTATATTATAGGAAAAGATATTAATGCAAGAAAATAGCCGCCCAGCTCCGTAATAGTTTGGACGGCTAAATGCAAGAAACTATTCGGACTAACCGTTGCTGTACGGGTAGCCCCATTCACACTATTAGATTATCACATAAGCATTACGTTTACAAGTGACTTTATCGAGCGCGGTTATTCCCGGCTGCTCTCCGTTCGGGGAGCTGGGCAAGGATAACAGCGGCAAATACGAGGACGCAGCCTATGAGCTCGCGTCCTTTTAATTTTTCATGCAGAATGAGCCATCCGGAAAGCGCTGCAAATACAGCTTCCAGGCTCATGACGATCGTAGCGACCACGGGTTCGGCATACTTCTGGCCGACCATCTGCAACGTATAAGCGATCCCGCTTGAAAAGATCCCGGCATAGATAATGGGAAAAGCCGCGGAAACAATGGAGTTCCACGAGGGATGTTCAAAAAGGAACATACCGATCAGCGACAGGATGGCAACAACGCTGAACTGGACGCAGGAAACCTTGACGGTTTCCACCGTTCCGTAACTGTCGACCAGCAGGATATAGATCGTAAAGCCGATCGCGCACAGCAGGATCAGGATGTCACCTGTATAGATACCTGAGAATCCGTCGGATACGCAGAGCAGGTACATGCCGGCCATGCAGACGACCACGGCGATCGGGATCACAGGGCGGAAACGTCTGGTTCGCGCCAGTGTATAGACGGCAACCATGATCACATAGGTAGCTGTCAGAAAGCCTGCACGTCCGGAAGCAGCCGTATCGGATGGATAGAGCCCGATGCCGAACTGCTGCAGGTTGGATGCGATGCAAAGCGGAATACCGCAAAGGATACCGGACAGGATCGTTCTGCGGCTAAAAAGCGGCTGCTTTCTTCCGGTTCCGTCTTCGCCTGTGTTCTTATGCCCGAACCTTGCACGGATCAGTACGGCGCAGAACAGAAAAACGCTTGCCAGAACCCCTCTGGAGGCGTTGAACGTAAACGCACCGACAGACCCGGAGGCGGCAGTCTGCGCCACAAACGCAGTCCCCCAGATCAGGGCAGTCACCAGTAATATCATTGTTCCCTTCAAATTTCTCATGTTCTCTATCATAAAGGCAGATCCGCCGGGCCGCAAGGGAGATTTTATATGAAGCTACGCTCGGCCTGAATATACCCTCTAAATACATTAAAACAGCGTTCCGATCAGAACGCTGCGCTGCATGCATAAAAATGGTGTGGCGAACCGCATCTCTACACTGCAGACCCACACCTTGTGTACATATCATATAGTATCTATCTGGAAAAGTCAATGATTGTGCGATCTTTTATTTCCCAAGCCACTCCGCCCATCATTATATCCGGTTGTCGATATTTCGTGATTTGAGATTTCGGAATCAGTTCGATATCAAATCCCATTTCAAGAAACAGTTTAACGGTAATATATTCATGACTTTGCAGATGCACGCGGTTTTGCGTTAATTTCCCTTTTTTCATCTTCTTTACAGATGCGCATTATATTTTCAAGAGTAGTTGAAGGCTTGATCCACCACAGAATAGATATGACAAGAATTGACATGAACAATTATAACACAATGCGTTCAAAAATCAAATAATTTCTTTGCCGGAAGAGGTTACATAAACCGGTTGTCATAATTCGGAAGTTGTGGTAGAATGATGTTCGTAAGAGTGTGTATTTATGCGCTTTCGCAAGATTTTGTGTTGCCGATCGGAATGCACCACAAGATATAGATCTGAATGACATCACGGCCCGGAAAATTATGTTATCAAATCCAGCGTGCGGTGTCCGGAACAAAAAAGATATCACAAAAGTTCAACATTTTTTATTACGGCTTTCAAAAAACAAATGAGGGGCAAGGAAATGAGAGAGATGAACATCAAGGGAATCGTTACAAAAATCGTACTGGGAGCACTCCTGGCCGGTGCCGTGTGGATCGCAGCGCCGAAGACGGTGAGGGCGGATATCCTTACATACAATGACCCAGAAGACGGACTTGGGTATGAAGTTGATGCAGTTTATGCAGGAAAGGTTTTGAACATAGTTGCAAAACATGGTTCTGATGAAATTCCTCTCTTGACTAATGCTCCAATCGGAGATAGAGGACTGGATTCATGTGTTCCCGCTAATGATTTAATCGGGGCTTTGGGAAATAATCGTATAAATGCAGATGCCCTGTATGAAGTGAAGGCTATTATTTCAGATGCTGGTGTGGAAGAATATCTACCAGAAGGCATTATGGTTTATGTATTTAATCCTAGTGTGGAAGCCAAGGGTACCATTACTTCGCCAAATGACAAACTTTTTCAGATTAAGACATCGGATGGCAAATTTAAATCGTTAAAACCTGGTTATTATTTGCATGCAGAAACAACTGAAGATCCCTATTATATTGAAAAATTGGTTAATGCGACTGATCCTACCGATGTGGAGCAGGTGGCAGATTTTACATATGATTCTGCTGAACTACTAGAGGCTGACTACATTGTAAAGATGAAGAAAGAGACATTTTCATTAGGATCAATTGTTTACTCTCCCAACAAAATAGAGGTTCATTGGGGGTCTGGGCAAGATCCTGATGAACCCACAAGTTATGATAACGGGATATATCCTTACAAAAGTATAGGGATAAATCCAACTATGACGCCGGGTACAGCAGGTTATTTTCATACGCTAGAGCCTGATCCAGATCCAGAAATACCATGGGGTGGAGAGAGCATTGAAATAGATGTAAGCGGAAGTGGTACTTTTACAACGACGGTAAAGGTTAGTAGAGACAGAAACACCTGGACAGCGGTCGACGTGTTGTATCCATCAGGCAAATCTTCATATTCTTTCAATGCTGCTGAAACAGTCAAGTGTATAAAGGTATATAAGATTGTAAATAATGAGGAAAAGGAAATTCCGGTATGGGGAGATACGATTTCTGTGAAAGGATCTGCGACATATAAAGCAGTGGCATATTTGGATGAGGATGAGATAGATAATCCGGCGAAATATCCAGCGACAATCCAGAAATTCAAATGGACCAAAGTAGATACGGATGGTGTGATTAACTCACTTACAGTGAGTAAAGATACCAAGACAGCTAAACTAACAGCAAATGCAAATGAGGGTACAGCAAGTGTAAAAGTTGCTTATTATATTGGCGAGGTTGAAACTACATTTGATGTTAGCGTTGAAACAATACCAGTGGAAGCCCTCTTACAAGATCAAGACAAGATTACGGTCGGTAATACACTGGATTTACAAGCAGGGAAAGGGGCCATAGTGACCGATCCGGAGTCTGCAGCCAGTGGTATCAAAAATATTACATATGAAATAACCAATGCTAGTAAAGCAGGCACCCTTACCAAGGCAAAAACGGGATTGACCGGAAAAACTGCGTCAGAAACACCCGTAGAATTACAGGCAATTGTTCACTATGTGGATACTACTCAACCTGTGTACAGTCAGGATGATATCAATGTTTATGTGGTAGAGGACTGGGCAGATATTACGAGTTCTGATTCCAGTGATAGCATTACATTTAAATGGACAAACGATGAGGTTTATACAGGGAATAACAAGGACGAGAATTTAGAGGAAATAGTTGGATATCGAGTTGCAATCTTGAAAGGTGATGAAGAGGTATGGAGATCATCATCAACGACGAAAATGCCTTCTTCCAAGAAAGTGGGGGATTCGATTACAATAGAAAAGAGTACACTTAACGATTATTTAAAGAGTGCTTCTGACAAACTCTCCGGAGATTCGACTGATATAAAATTTGCCATTATTCCTTATGGAAAGAATATGAAAGAAAAATCAAACCAGCCAAATGTGACAGCAAAGAAAACGACAGGGACTAAAACGGTATATAAGAATAATGGCACATATTCGTTAGATAAGACCAACAATTCCGGTACGGCGAATTCGTCAAAGACCACCGGAACAGGTGCGAACGGCGGTAACGGCCTTGACAAGGTGCCCAAGACCGGTGAGGGCAACACAAGACTGCTGATCATCATGACGGCGGTGATCTTTGCGACGATCGCAGGTTCGATCCTGTTATCATACATGCCGGCAAAGAGTGCGCACGGCATCGGACATTTCCATACGGCAGACAGCAAGCGCGACGCAGCAATGCAGGGTTTCTTTGGCGGATGGAAAGGCGAAGGAGAAGACAAGAAAACGGATCAGATCAAAGATGATGAGATCGATCCGGACGACTGGAGCAGGGAATCCTGATGACTTTCGTCATATCTGAACACAGATCATGAGCATGTTCCGGCCGCAGAGGGGATGCGGCCGGAACTGTTACACTTTTATATAAGGGGTTTGCATGTCTGCAGTTGATCACGATGATGAACTGAAGAATCCGTTTGCCGGGGACAGGAAAGATGCGGAACTGGGAGCGGAAAGCACGGATGCCGGAGCAGAGGATGCTGCTTCGGAAGGGGATCGTGCGTCCGCTGATCCGGAAACACCCGATGAAAACGACGCGGCACCGGAAGCAGACGGGGAGTCCTCAGACGAGGACGGGACTGCAGAAGAGCAGGATGATACAGCGGAAGAAGATCCGTATGCAGAAGATCCGGACGATGACGAAGACGACGAAGACGAAGAGTACTGTGAGGATTATTATGAGGAATACTATGGGGACGATACAGACGGGGATCTGTATGATCCGTCCGCATGGGAAACAAATGCGACGGGGATGCCGGAAATGGCGCCCCCTCTTTTGGTTGTATGTTTTGTGATCTGCATTTTTGTCAGCTCGATCGCATCCTATTACTTTGGTTACCAGAAGAGCGCCAGAGATGCGCAGCTGGCGCAGAATGAAGCCATGGAGGATACGCTGGATGACGTGCCTGAGGAGCATGACGAGATCCCGGTTGAGACCGAGCAGCCCGAACCGACGCTCCCGCCTGCGGATATGATGCCGGATATGCAGGAACTCTACGACCAGAACCCTGATATCATCGGCTGGCTGAAGGTCGATGATATGAACATCGACTATCCGGTCATGCAGACCATGGATGATGAGGAATATTACTTAAACCGTGATTTTGACAGACATAACAGTCAGAATGGCTGCCTGATCATGGATACGGATTCCAATGTCGGAACGGGAACGGCCGCAAATGACTATAAGGACGGGACCGCGCCATCCACGAATCTGATCATCCACGGACATAACATGAAAAACGGTGATATGTTCGGTAATCTGGACCGCTACCGGGATCAGAAATATTACGAGACGCATAAGATCATCCGCTTCTCCACGCTGTATGAAGATC
Organism: Lachnospiraceae bacterium; assembly: GCA_017961065.1. Classification (GTDB taxonomy): domain Bacteria; phylum Bacillota; class Clostridia; order Lachnospirales; family Lachnospiraceae; genus UBA2868. Next base: position 314 of record JAGCXZ010000012.1, on the reverse strand, counting down.
GCGAATATGAGATCATTTCCGTCTTTCTGTCCCAGGTTTTCCTGCAGTCCCAGACGGATGTCTTCAAGTACTATAAATTCTTTGAGGCGGATACGGAAGCAGAATTTGATGATTTTTACGACAATATCATGGATATGGCGCTCTATAATACCGGCGTCACCGCAAAATACGGGGACGAGTTCATCACGCTGTCCGTCTGCGCCTATCATGTCGAAAACGGCCGTCTGGTCGTAGTCGGGAAGCGCATCCGTTGATCGTTATTTTAACAAGCGCTTTTTACATAATAAATAATGTTTCATGAGTAAAAATAAAAG
>JAGCXZ010000011.1 GCA_017961065.1 Lachnospiraceae bacterium | reverse complement strand
TATCTCTTCTTTATCATCTATTGAAAGTCGTTTCAGTTCCATTTCTTAGCTCCTTTTACATTCCCGGCCAGTTGATCCTTACGTATCGGTCGAGTACTGACGCCAACACCATTCCGGTGCAAAAAACAAGGAACGCCAGTATAACATATACGTAAGGGCGGGATATCTTTCTTTTAAGCGCTGCCACAAACACGATCGTCAATGAGGATACGGCAGCAATGACCGAGAATACAGCCGGGACATAGAGCCATATACCGCTCCCCAAGCGTTCAACCAGCAGCTGTCCTGTCTCATATTCATCCTCGATGTGGGCACTTCCTGTCGCCAGCGGGACGAGCAGAACCATCAGACACGGAACAAGACGCAGCAGGCTGTTGCCGCAGGCAAGAGAAGCTCCCAGGTATTGCAGCTTTCTGTTTTTCGATCTTGCGTAAAGTACAGCCCCCGTCAAAGACAGAACCAGTGTACACGGAACACCGAAATCCAGTAACACCGGTTCGGTCGTGCCGTAGTACGATCTGAAATCATCGGCGGACGGGAATTTGTATATATCGCCCACACGGTTAAAGCCGGTGCTGCAGGGTATTCCGGCGATCGAGTTTGCGATGCCGTGTCCGCACTCGTGAAGAAATACGCTCAGCATAAAGACAGCCAGCGAGACCAGAAACCATATAATGTATTGTCTCGAATTCTTCATTTTATCCATAATCCGTTAACAACGATTGGATTATATCATAGTTAAAGACCGCCCGATCTTGTATGATCAGGCGGCAGCTGTAACAACTTAATAAGTCAAATACATTCAATTTATCACTGCAGGTATATAACGGCTAGATCTGCTTTAAGACCTTGGCAGGCACGCCTCCTACGACCACCCGGGCAGGAACATCCCTGGTCACTACTGCCCCGGCAGCAACGATCGAACCTTCTCCTATCGTAACCCCTTTGGTGATTATCGCTCCGGAACCGATCCACACCTTGTTGCCTATCCTGATGGGGGCCGGTACAAGGCCTCTTCTTTCAGGATCGAGCTCGTGGTCCAGTGTTGCCAGTACAACGTTATGACCGATAAAGACATCATCGCCTATATAGATTCCGCCCTGATCCTGGAACTTGCAGTCCGAATTGATGAAGATATTCTTTCCAACGGTTATGTTCTTTCCGAAATCTGTAAAAAATGGTGTACAGATCCGCACGCTCGGATCTACCGGTTTGCCGATTATCTTCGAGAACAGTTCCGTGATCTCCGATTCGTTTTCATGCCAGTTATGGTTCATGTCAAAGAGCAGCCGGCGGTTCTCAGCTATATACTCACTCATGGAGATAAAGATCTCCGGATCCGTTATTACTTCACCTTCTTTAAAATGCTCCAGAAGTTCCTGTAATTCCATATTGTTACCCGATGCCTTCCGCCCACTCCTTGAGTTTTTCTTCCGATACGCTTACGGTGAACTTCTCTCCGTTGATAACCTTTGCTCCGGGTGCTAATGCCTGCATAGTCTTATAGGAATCGCCAAGACCGGATCCGCCAGATGTCGCGAAAGGAACGATCTTCTTTCCCGTAAAATCGTACGATTCCATAAATGTATCGATTATGGAAGGCTCCCTGTACCACCAGATGGGGAATCCGACAAATACTGTGTCGTACTGATCCATGTCATCAACCTTTGTCGCAATGGCGGGACGTGACGATCGGTCGTTCATCTCGACTGTACTTCTTGACTTCTTATCCATCCAGTTCAGATCCGCTTTTGTATAGGGCTCCGCCGGTTCGATCTCATAAAGATCGGCATCAATTGCTTTCGAAAGTTTCTCTGCCACTTTGGCCGTTACGCCGCTTGCACTGAAATATGCCACTAGTATTTTCGACATAGTCACCTCCATCATAAACTCTGCTTCAGGATCTGCTTTATCTCGTCTTTTGTAAGGACTTTGTATCCGCCCTCGAGGATGAAAGTGGCTTCGGTGATGCCGTCGATCATATCCTCGGTCGCACCCAGCTCGGAAAGATTCATCGCAACGCCGATCTTCCTCATCCAGTCCTCCATGGCAGCAAGGCCTTCTTCTGCTACCTGTTCATCTGTTTTCCCTTCGGAGCATACATCCCAGACTTCTTTCGCAAAGCGAACAAACTTCTTAAGTCCGTAGGGCATGATATAGCGGTAATAAGGAAGCGATACTGCGGAAAGTGTCATGCCGTGTGTGGCATCGGTGTAAGCACCTGCAGCCTGCCCGAGCATGTGGACCATCCAGTCCGTTGTCTTTCCTCTGGAGATCAGGGTATTAAGCGCCCAGGTGGCAGACCACATGATATTGGATCTTGCCTCATAGTCATTCGGGTCTTCAACCGCAATGAGCGATGAATGGATGACAGACTTCATGAGAGCTTCAGCCAGGTAATCACTTGTATTGTCATCTTCGCCCGAGAAATACTGCTCACAGATGTGATTGAAGATATCGTAGATACCTGCCGTCATCTGCTTGCGTGGCAGTGTCATCGTATACCTGGGGTTCAGGATCGAGAACTTCGGCATTACGTTATCACCGAAAACATGACCTACCTTCAGCTTCTGCTCATGATTGGTTATGACCGATCCCGCATTCATCTCCGAGCCGGTACCGGCCATCGTAAGGACGCATCCGACAGGGATTATCTCACAAGTCGGCTCCTCGAATCTTATGTAGTACTTCTCCCATGGATCCTCATCGCAGTTAACGGATACGGATACTGCCTTGGCATAATCACAGCATGAACCGCCGCCGACTGCGAGGAGCAGATCGACC
>JAGCXZ010000010.1 GCA_017961065.1 Lachnospiraceae bacterium | reverse complement strand
TCTCGTCTTGAAAGGCGCGGAAAACCTGATAAACAGGGGATCCGCGTTTTTTGAGTGGAAGAAAAAACGACCATTTTGGTTAATTTTTGGTTAAGATTTGGTTAAGACAATTTTCGCTTGTTTAACGCCTCAAGAGCCTCTTTTGTGTCAATTCCGGTATAATAGTTCTTTCTTGCCACTTCCGGAGAATTTCCAAACAACTGAGATGCCATGATCAGGTTCCCGCCTGTGGCATTCACCACATCCGTGATCGCATTCCTTCTGAAAGAATGCGTTCCCTTGATCACATCCCTTGTGATCGGGATTTCAAGCTTCTTACAAACCCTCCGGTAATAGTTGTATACCGTACCATTGGTAATGACACCGTTTTCCGTATCTGCCGGAAACAGATATTCGCTGTGCGGATAGTATTCCTCCAAAACAGCATACAGCCGCTCCAGAAATTCATTCAGTGCGACTGTTCTCGGGAAAATGCGGTTCTTATTGGTCTTGGTGTGCTCAACGATCTTAAAGTACTCCGGAATATCGTCAAACTTCTTTACCGTGATCTGTTCTCTTGTGATCGCGATATACCCGTCGTGGATATCCGATTTGCGAAGCGGTGGTATTTCTCCCCGTCTGGCACCTATCAGGATCTGCATTTCAAGCGCATAGGCAGGAATGTAATCTTTCTTCTTCGCCTGGTGCGCATGGAGCTCATTAAGGATCCGTTTCAGATCCCTGTCACTATGCACACGCTTCTCCACATCCACATCAGGAACGACCATGCCATTAAACTTTGCAAAGTTCACCCTGTCAAACACGTTATCATCGATCCAGTACTGCTCGTAAGCAAATGCAAACGTGCTCCGAAGGATCCCTTTCATCGCATTTAAGGCTTTGTCCCGCAGGTCATATCTTTGCAGGTTATAGAACACGATCTCCTCAATATCTGCCTTGGAGATCTTGTCTATGAATCTGCTTTCAAAACCCGTGCCGTCGAAAAACCTCTTGTACTCGGTTTTGTTCTTGTTGATCGTATTCTGTCTGCTCAGACGCTGTTCTTCGTTCTTCACATACATCAGTTTCTCAGACAGAACGATCTCATACACCTGCTTAAAGGTTTTCTTCACCTTGCCGTTTTTGCCTTTTTCGTGTTCATAGACCTTATCGCGTAACTCTTCCATGGTCCTTGCAAAAAGCTGTTTGCGTCCCGCTTTCTTGGACGGATCGGCAACATAGATCCGGTAGTATCCGTCTTTCCCCGGTTTTTTAGGAAAACTGTAGTGTTCCAGTAATTCCTTCTTTTCAATGTACATATATAACTCTCGGGCATCCCGCAGGGTCATTTTATCATATTCAGGCAGATTAAGCACTACAGTTTTCCTCCTTTCTGCGTTATTTGCCGTACCGGTTTCTTATTTGTCCGTTGCCACGCCTTCCTTTCTGCACATGCACTTCAAAAAGCCGATTGCATTCACGTATTCCGGCTTATCTGCCACAACGGACTTGGGGTATTTCTTTTTGATCTCATTTTTCAGGATCACGGAACCGCCGCCAATAAAGATCAAATGCATGTTCTGCAGATTCCAGTGATGCCTTGCACAAACATCCCAGATACGTTCGATATGACGTGTCACGAATTCTCCGATAAATCCTTTTGAAGCTTCTTCCATACGCTCATCCTGATTCGTGATGTACCCTTGCCTGATGAACTGTTCGATCTCATAGGTCTGATACTCTGTCCGGTTTTCACGCTCAATCTCCGCTTTGACTTCATCAACCAGCACCCTTCTTCCGAACTGGGCAGTAAAGCACTGTTCGCGCACGATCTTGTTATTGTCATAAATGGAGCCGTTCACATTAAGGCCGCCGATATCGATCACTCCGACCACCTGACCGCCAAACAGTTCCGGATACAGGAACGCCGCTCCCATGGATTCCGGAAATACCGAAATCTTTGAGATCGTGATCTTCTTTTTGACCCCGTTGATCGCAAACTCCACAATGTTATCCGGGAAAAGATAATGCTTGAAATCTTCGCACTGTTCTTTATCCAGGCAGCATTTGATCGGGGCGCCGATTGCCACATACACAGAATCTCCATCATTGACCTGCGTTCCGATGGCGGTATAGATGGCCGTCTTATGAAAGTGATCCATTTTGGAATTCTGATTTGTGGTCTGCCCCATTTCTTCCGTAACGGCGCTTCCCACCAGATACTCTTTCCCGTCAAGAGACAGGCGGTAACTGTCCGGTCCTATACCAAACGCATTTTCAAAAGCATCCCCCGCCAGACACTCCAAAACCTTTGTCGGAAATTTCGTGGTTGTGATCTCTCCTGTTCTGTTATCGCGTACCGCGATCTTGGTATCCGCCTTACCGGCATCTACTGATAAATATCTGATCATTTTCTGCTCCTTCCTAGCCAAACTCGTGGGCTAATCCATCTAATAATTCGTTAAAATCCACTTCATCTGCTTTCTTTTTCTCCGGATCTGCTCTGGGCGGCGGTGTTGCTGCTGCCGATACCGGAGATACAGTATCCGTACCATCGACTCCTGTGATCTGCGCCGGGAGCAGGATGTTACCCCGATCGTTAAGATAAAAAACGGCAAGGTGTCCTGACTCAAGGGCGGATGCCAGATATTCCAGACAGGCCGGATTATCCGGTTTCACTCCGGCGGCCGTCATAAGGGCGTTGACTGTATGCAACAGTATCTGTGCCCTGTTTTTGGTTTTCAGATCCAGCCATTCCATCACAGCGGGATATTCCTTTCGCTGCTTGTCATTGATACGGATCTTAACCGGTGATTCTTCCGGTTTTCTTTGTTTAACCATTTCTTTTTCCTCACTTTCCTGATTTGTTTGTATTTATGTTCCTGTTTACAGATCAATATCCACATCGATCGGCATATATCTTGTTACCTGTTCTTCCGGCTCTTCTTTTATGACCGGTTTCTCTTCTTTTTTATGTTCTTGTGGTTCCACAAATACCGTCTCTTCCTGTGTAAGCGCTTTGTAGTACAGTGGGCCGTGCGTGAATTCCTCTGACAGCGCAAGGCTGTGTCCGGCCTGAATGCGCTTCAGATCCCGGTATTTGCGCTTTAACTCTGTGAGCCGTTCATCCAATACCCAGTACTGTTCTGTTCCCTCATCAATGTTTTTTATTTCTTTTTTTACATGTGCCAGTTCCGCCCCAGTCTTATCCAGTTCCTCTTTCAGTTGTTTTTCATCTTCGATATTGTGTTTTCGGATTAAATAAACAGCACTTTCAAGCGTTTGAATCCTCTGCTGATACGGCCGGTGAACCGGGTCCGGTTTCTGTTCTCCCGCGATCCATTCCATAAACCGGTCCTTAAAATATCTGATCAGTTTGATGGCAAACATCAGGATCATTTCAAGATCCGATCTCCTTCTCCCGTCCGGTGTATAT
>JAGCXZ010000126.1 GCA_017961065.1 Lachnospiraceae bacterium | reverse complement strand
GCATGATTTTGCAAAACTCAGATCGCCGCAAAGCCTCTTTCCAGATCGGCGATGATATCGTCTATGTGCTCCGTTCCGATGGACAGACGGATCGTATTTCTGTAGATCCCCTGGTCCTTCAGCTCCTCATCGGACAGCTGCGAGTGCGTGGTCGATGCGGGATGGATCACAAGGCTCTTAACATCGGCAACATTGGCAAGCAGGGAAAAGATCTTGAGGTTATCGATGAACTTCCATGCCTCATCCTGTCCGCCCTTGATCTCGAATGTAAAGATCGAAGCGCCTCCGTTCGGGAAATACTTCTCATACAGCGCATGATCCGGGTGATCTTGCAGCGAAGGATGGTACACTTTTTCCACCTTCGGATGATTCTGTAAGAAGGCAACGACCTTCTTCGTGTTCTCCGCGTGCCTTTCCAGTCTCAGGGAAAGCGTCTCAACACCCTGTAGGAGCAGGAATGCGGAAAACGGAGCGATCGTTGCGCCGGTATCCCTTAAAAGAATGGCTCTGATGTATGTCACAAATGCTGCGGGTCCTACCACATCATAGAACGATACGCCGTGATAGCTCGGATTGGGCTCTGCGATGTTGGGATACTTGCCGCTCTCCTTCCAGTTGAATTTACCGGACTCCACGATGATTCCGCCGAGTGTCGTGCCGTGGCCGCCGATGAACTTGGTCGCCGAATGAACCACGATATCTGCGCCATGCTCGATGGGGCGGATCAGGTACGGCGTTCCGAAGGTATTGTCGATCACGAGCGGAAGTCCATGCTTATGCGCGATCTCTGCTACGGCATCGATATCGGGGATATCGCTGTTCGGATTGCCGAGTGTTTCAAGATAGATCGCTCTGGTATCCTCTTTGATCGCTCCTTCCACTTCCGCAAGGTTATGCGCATCCACAAAAGTGGTCTTGATCCCGTACTGCGGGAGCGTGTGTGCGAACAGGTTATATGTACCGCCGTAGATGGTCTTCTGGGCTACGATATGTCCGCCGTTTGCGGCAAGTGCCTCGATCGTGTAGGTGATGGCTGCCGCACCGGATGCGAGCGCGAGTGCCGCGCTGCCGCCCTCAAGTGCCGCAAGTCTCTTCTCGAGCACATCCTGCGTGGAATTTGTCAGTCTGCCGTAAATGTTTCCGGCATCCGCAAGACCGAATCTGTCTGCTGCATGTTTGCTGTTATGAAATACATAGGAAGTGGTCTGGTAAATGGGCACCGCTCTTGCATCGGTTGCGGGATCCGCCTCTTCCTGTCCCACGTGTAACTGTAATGTTTCAAATCTGTAATCACTCATTTTTCTTCTCTCCTCTTTTTACGTTGTTTTATATGGTTGTTTTCTTTTTGAATCTGTCTGCCTTATGTGCCCGGGCAACAAAAATACCCGAAAGCTTTCTGCGGCTCCCGGGCATTTGGCTATAGGAAGGTTATCACTGAATCCTATCTTGAGGCGCAACATCGACAGACTGCCGCCCCAGCCAAATATCCTGCCCGGGAGTTCAGCATTCGCCAACAACACATTTTGTCATTTGCTGTGGTTCTGTACATGTTTACGCTCTCCTTTCTTCGAATCTGATGCTAGTCTATCACTATTAACCTACTATGTCAATAGGTATTTTGGAAATTTTTATTTTTTATGATTTTCCCTCAGATCACATACAGATCCCAGGCATCATCCGCCCTGTTTCGGCACTGTTCGGCAAAATCACTCATCTTTGTTTCTTTTGCATACTGATTCAGGTTCTGATTGATCCTGTCCCAGAAACATCTGTTGATGACTGCTCCCAGTGTGCCCGGATCCTCTTTCGGATCCATATCCGCCAGAATATTCTGATCCAGCGCATTGAGGACATCCGATAAGGCGATCCGGTCCGGAGGACAGGCCAGAACATAGCCGCCTCTTAAACCCTTTTGCGCATGAATGAACCCTGCCTGCCGCAAAAGCAGCAGGATCTGTTCCAGATATTTCTGGGAGATATGCTGTCTTTTTGAAATGTCGGGAGCAGATACGCTCTCCCCTTCCACACTGTGAAGAACGATATCCGTTAAGGCGATCAGCCCGTATTCCACTCTGGTCGATACTTTCATAATCTTACTCTTCCTGCTTCCATTGATTTATAACAGTAATAGCATATATAACCTACCGGGTCAATAGGCTTTTGGACTTATGCCTGATCCAGCATTCTGCCAAGGTGTGCCTCAATGTCTTTCACATTCTCAATCCCGACAGAAAGGCGGACCAGATTTTCACTGATCCCCACGGCCTTCCGGATCGTTTCCGGAATGGACGCATGCGTCATGCTAGACGGATGGCAGACAAGGCTTTCCACACCGCCAAGGCTCTCTGCAAGCGCGATCACGCCGTCTTTTGCGGCCTGAAAAAAGCGGGCGGGATCCTTATCCTCACGCAGCACGAACGATACCATGGCTCCGCCGTTCTTTGCCTGCCTGCTCTGGATCTCATAATTATCATCCGATTCCAGTCCCGGATAATAGACGGCGGCCACTTCGCTGCGTTCCTGCAGGAATTTGGCCAGATGCAGCGCATTCTCCGTATGACGGTCCATCCTTACCGCAAGGGTTTTGATCCCGCGGATCAGCAGATACGAATCGAACGGTCCCAGTACGGCACCGATCGCGTTATGTAAAAAAGCGATCCGCTCGGACAGCCCCCGGTCCGCCGTCACCACCAGTCCCGCCACCAGGTCGGAATGGCCTCCCAGATATTTGGTCGCGCTGTGCAAAACGATATCCGCTCCCAGAAGGATCGGCCTTTGCAGATACGGCGTCATAAAGGTATTGTCAACGATCAGGAGGATATGATGCCTGTGGGCGATCTGTGCAACTGCTTTGATATCCGTAACCGACAGTAACGGGTTTGCGGGACTCTCAAGATAGATCGCCTTCGTCCCGCTCGTAAGCGCGTCTTCCCAGGCCTGCAGATCGGATGCGTCCACGTAATCCGCCTGAAGCCCGAACTGCTTAAATACCTTTTCAAAAACGCGGTAGGTCCCTCCGTAAACGGTATGCGGAAGAAGGATCCGGTCTCCGCTTTGGAATAAGGCCAGTACCGTGCTGATCGCAGCCATGCCGGAGGAAAAAGCGAATCCCGCATCGCCGCCTTCCAGCTCCCTGATCAGTTCTTCCAGCGCAGCTCTTGTCGGATTGCCGGTTCTGGAATATTCCCATTTCACATCACCTCTGATGTGATCCTGTCTGTAGGTCGCCGTCTGGTAGATCGGGACGTTGACAGACCCCGTGATTTCATCCTCCGATCCCGCGTAGTGGATCACTCTTGATTCCATATGCATATCATCCATGGCTCTTCTGCTCCTCTTTGTTCATCCTTATTCTTCTGCCACATACTTCAGTTTGCTTCCCATCTGTTCGCTTGCAAAGCACTGCTGCAGGCACTTTGCACAGGGCGAAACATTGATCCCTTCATGCAGTTCCGCGGGCGTCGACTTTTTCCTGTGCTCCTCGATCGCAAACAAAACTTCGTGATACGGGATCAGCGGATCGATCCCCGCAAGCGCCAGGTCGGCGTATAAAGGCGCCGTGACCGCAGCACGGATCGTTCGCGTGATACAGGGGAATTCCTTGCCGCCCGGGATCGGATCGCAGGGAATGCCCAGATTGGCCTGCAATGCCATGGAGGCTGCCCTTTCCACCGCGAGTCCGTCGCCGCCTGCCAGATGCGTCACCGCACCGCTTGCCATTGCACAGCAGATCCCGGATTCTCCCACGCATCCGGAATTGCCGCTGGCCTGCGCATTGGTGAACGCAATGGCCCCAAGGCCCGCTGCCACGATCAGACTCTCGATGACTCTTTCATGCGCGATCCCTTTGGCCTCTCTGACTGCATCCACTGCACTGTACAGATAGCCGCCGCCCGTTCCCATCGGGCACGGGACGATCAGGGTACCCGGAAGCTTTGCATTGGTCGACATGGCTCTCGTGATGATCGCCTTTGTCAGGTTGTCGGAAATGCCGTTTCCGGCACTCAGATAGCGGTTCCAGAACTTCCCGTAGATCGGAAGATTCGGCGTATCCTGCGCATTTTCATAGCCGACGGTCTCAAGCGAATGAACCTGCGCATACAGGATGTCGTTGATCTTTTCAAAATAATCCCGGATCTGACTGTCGCTCCATCCGGAAAAATCCTTTTCATATTCTATCGCTGCCTGTACAAAGGAAATTCCTCTCTTTTCCGCAACATCTCTCCACTCTGCGACATTTCGGAACAGCTGCGGTTTCCTTTCCTTTGTCGTGACCACCGGCAGAAGCGCCGGTAATACCCTCACAGCCGTCCGGGCGTTATCATAAGCATCCCGGATCGAATGCTCCGGCTCTTCCGAATACTCGAGCAGGACCGCTGCGGAACCGTCGCTCTTTTCTGCTTTCTGCACAAATACAGGTTCTCCCAGGCGCGACTGTATTCGGACAGCCGTCTCGGATACGCCCGTTTTCTCTCCGTACACCAGAACAGCCCAGGTATCTGCCTGCCAGTTAAGCGCAAATCCGTTGATCTCGTAGGTTCTGACCATCCCGCCGCCAATGGATGCGGCGATGAGCTCTGCCTTGTCCCCATCCTTTCCGGTCAGCGAAAAAGCAGTGCTTCCGGGATAGGCGT
>JAGCXZ010000125.1 GCA_017961065.1 Lachnospiraceae bacterium | reverse complement strand
TCCGACGATCGTGATCTTAGACGAAGCGACGTCTGCGCTTGATGCCAAAACGGAAGAAGAAGTGGTCCGTTCGATCCGCAACAGGGGCATTACCTGTATCGTGATCGCGCACAGGCTGTCCACGATCCGTGACTGTGATGAGATCATCGTCATGGATAAGGGCAAAGTCATGGAGCGCGGCACGCACGCGGAGCTGTACAAAAAAGGCGGCATGTACACGGAACTGATCACGACACAGTAGATAAAAGCCGTATCTTACGGCATGGGAGATAAAGATGGGTTGGTTTGACACACAGCTGCGCGACAGAGAGCGGCTGGACCAGGACAATTTCACCGAAGCATTCATGCAGATGGCCGGCGCCGTTATGGGAACGCGGGAATATGAGCGTTTCTGGAACGAGAAGGAACGGACGGAGACGGCGCTTGCCGAGATCTTGAAATTCTACCATTTGAAGGCCGTAGCGGTACCGGATTCCGTGGATGATTTTCATGACGCGCTGGAGTATGTCATGCGTCCCGCGGGGATCATGTACCGCCCCGTAAACCTGGATGAGGGCTGGACAAGAGACGCGATCGGTCCGCTTCTTGCAAGGCGCAGATCGGACGGAGCCGTGGTGGCGCTTCTGCCAAACCGCATGGGTGACTTCAGGCATCTGCGCAGACACGAGAAGGAATACGAACAGGACGCGATCTGCTTCTATAAGCCGTTCCCGCTCAGGAAATTAAAGATCCGGGATCTGCTGACGTATATGGGAAGCATCCTTTCCTTTGCGGATATCGGCCTGATGCTGATCACAACGCTTGTGATCACGGGACTGGGACTCCTGATCCCGAAACTGACGAACCTTCTCTTATCCGGTGAGAATGAAAACAAAAACACGATGTTTATGATGACGCTGTTCCTGTTCTTTGCCTGCACCAGCATCAGTTCGCTGCTGTTCACTTCCGCAAAGAACGTTGCCTTAAGCCGCATCAACAGCAAGATGAGCGTAGCCGTGGAAGCGGCCACGATGATGCGGATCCTGTCGCTGCCGACGTCATTCTTCAAAAAATACAGCGCCGGTGAACTGGCGGACCGTGCCGGATACATGAACACGCTTTGTTCCATGATCTTAAACGTGCTGTTTTCCACCGGTCTGACGGCTGTTTTCTCGCTGTCCTATATCGGGCAGATCTTTGTCTATGCACCGGCTCTGGTAACGCCGGCCATTACGCTCATTCTGGTCACGCTCGTCTTTACGGTCATCACGACGCTGCTCCAGTTGGATACGGAGCATTCGATCATGGAGCATGAAGCAAAAGAGAGAGGCTTAAGTTACGCGCTGATCAACGGTATTCAGAAGATCAGACTCTCCGGATCCGAAAAGCGTGCCTTTTCCAAATGGGCGCATATGTATGCGCATACAGCAAACCTGACTTACAATCTTTCGCCGTTCCTGAAATTAAACGGCGTGCTGTCCCTTGCGATCACGCTGATCGGAACGATCGTGCTGTATGCAGCGGCCATCAAGAGCCATGTGAGCGTGACCAATTACTATTCCTTCAATGTAGCCTACAACATGGTGAGCGGCGCGTTCCTCTCACTTGCGGGCGTTACCGCATCGTTTGCGGAGATCAGATCGGTGCTTGGCCTTGTGGAACCGATCTTAAAAGAGGAGCCGGAGGTCACGGAGAACAAGCACGTTGTCACCAAGCTTTCCGGCGGGATCGAGTTGAACCATGTCACCTTCCGCTATGAAGAAGGCTCGCCGGTCATCCTTGATGATATGTCCGTTAAGATCCCGGCGGGACAGTATGTGGCGATCGTCGGTAAGACGGGGTGCGGAAAATCAACCCTTTTACGACTGCTGCTCGGGTTCGAGACACCGTCTCGCGGTTCGATCTATTATGATCAGAAAGATTTACGGACGCTGGATCTGAAATCCCTGCGTCAGAACATCGGCGTTGTCATGCAGAGCGGCAAACTCTTCCAGGGCGATATCTACTCCAATATCGTTGTATCCGCGCCGCACTTAAGCGTGCAGGATGCGTGGGAGGCAGCAGAGATCGCAGGGATCGCTGATGATATCCGGGAGATGCCGATGGGCATGTATACGATGATCGGCGAAGGATGCGGCGGCATATCCGGCGGGCAGAAGCAGCGCCTGATGATCGCGCGTGCGATCGCCCAGAAGCCGAAGATCCTGTTTTTGGATGAGGCGACAAGCGCCCTTGACAACATCACGCAGAAGCGCGTTTCGGATGCGCTGACGGGGCTTAAATGCACCAGGATCGTGATCGCGCACAGGCTTTCCACGATCAGGCAGTGCGACAGGATCCTTGTTATGGAAGACGGCCGGATCGAAGAGGAAGGAACCTACGACGAACTGATGAAAAAACAGGGATTCTTTGCGGAACTTGTCGAACGGCAGCGGATCAATTCCGATGACTGATCCCGGTCTGAGCTGATTAGACAAACAATGCATAAGGTGATACAATAACAAGTCGTATGTTGCAGGGCTTCAAACGATGTAACGGTTGATGGAGCCGCAGGATACGGTTTGTCATCATTTCTTTTAGGGAGGAAAAGATCATGAAAATGAAAAGGATATCAGCGCTCATCCTGGCAGGCCTGCTGAGTGTCTGCATGTGCGTTCCCGCTTTTGCGGCCACACAGGACAGTGCAGGAAATATTTTTGAAGCAGACTCGAACGTGTCTCTTCCGTCCGTTCCGTTCTTCGGAGCGTTTGCGGCAGGCAACTCCGTGACGATGAACGGGTCCACCGCGAAAGGTTCGGTCCTGGCAGCGGGACGCAGCGTATATATGAGCGGAAGCAGCGTGGGTGAGAGTGTTTACGCGGCGGCCGCATCGGTTCAGATGTATGGTGTAACGGTAAACGGTAACATTTATGCTGCCGCCAATGATATTGATATCGACGCCGAAACGGTCGGAAACGGTGTGTACGCAACCGGTAACGTGGTTTCCTTTGGCGGAACGGCCAACGGTTTCTATGCAAGCGCAGACCGCGTGGTCCTGTCCGGTACGATCAACGGTGACGCAACCATTGAGGCCAATCAGGTTGAGATCGCGGATTCCGCGATCGTTACGGGTATCCTGAAAGTCAAGAGCCCGGCAGAACCGCTCATTTCCGGTAACGCAGAACTTGGCAACTACTCCTTTGAACAGGTGCAGGAGAAGGAATCGGACGGCGGAAGTCTTGCAAAGCTGGGCCTTGGCGCGCTGATCTTCCAGAAGATCACCAGCGGACTTTACTGGATCTTCGCGATGGCTTTATTCGGACTGCTTCTCTGCTGGCTGTTCGGTGATCATCTGGATCGCTCGAAAGAATTCATCAAGACCAGAACAGCACCCATGATCGTAACCGGTATCGTCAGCTTCTTCGCGATCCCCATTGCACTGCTGATCTTATGCTGCACGTTCATCCTGGCTCCGATGGCAGGCATGATACTGCTTGCGTATATTCTTCTGCTGTGCGCGGGTACCGCATTTACTGGCGCGTCCCTTGGCAGACTGGTATTCCCGAAGATGAACGTATTCTTATCCGCAACGATCGGCATTGCGATCCTTGAGGTTGCTCTGCTCATCCCGATCCTCGGAACGATCGTGGCGATGGCCGTTGATATGTATCTGCTGGGTTACGTGATCCAGAACAGATGGTGCAACAGATTACAGAAAAAGGCTGCCGCAGCAGAAACAAAGCAGACGGCAGACCAAACGGAAACAAATGCCTAAACAGAAACAGATCGAAGGACAGTTGTCCTTTG
>JAGCXZ010000124.1 GCA_017961065.1 Lachnospiraceae bacterium | reverse complement strand
CTGCAGTTTGTCAAAATCATCATATTGGATCTCTGGCTTTGCGGGAATGTCGATCCCCTCTTCCTCTTCGGCTTCGGGGCATGCCTTTGTCAGCTTAGCCGCAAGCTCATCTTCCTTTTTGGCGATCTCTTCCATATCCAGTCTTGCGAACAGGATCTCGGGCTGATCCGTCACATGATTGCCCTGCTCATAGAGACCGAACTGTCTGAGACTGTCAAAATCACGAAGCGTCGTATTCAACTGCTTTGCGATCCGTGCTGCGGTCTCGGGCATGAACGGCTCAAGCAGCGAAGCGCCGATCGTTATGCCTTCCACCAGATTGTAAAGCACCGTTGCAAGCCGTTCCTGCTTGCTCTCATCCTTTGCAAGAACCCACGGTTCCGTTTCGTCTATGTATTTGTTCAGACGTTTAAAGACCGTAAAAATCTCCGTAAGCGCATCCGCAACCCGAAGCGTTTCCATTTTGGAAATGACCTTGTCAAGTGCGCCTGTTACGCATTCCCTGAGATCATCATCGATCGCTTCCATCTGCGGAGTCAGCTCCGTATCATAACTGTTTACGGCTCCCTTAAAATACTTGTTGCTCATGGAAATGGTACGGTTTACCAGGTTTCCGAGCGTATTGGCCAGATCGGAATTGCTGCGTTCCGCGATCAGTTCGAGCGTGATGTTTCCGTCATTGTCGTAAGGCATCTCGTGCAGCACATAATAGCGCACGGTGTCCACGCCAAAGATATCAACCAGATCATCCGCGTAGATCACGTTTCCTCTGGACTTGCTCATCTTGTCGTTGTTCATCAGGAGCCAGGGATGCCCGAATACCTGCTTGGGCAGCGGCTCGCCGAGTGCCATCAGAAAGATCGGCCAGTAGATCGTATGGAAACGGATAATGTCTTTGCCGATCAGATGCAGATCCGCCGGCCAAAGTTTTTTGTACTGATCGGAAGAGTTTCCGTCGGCATCATATCCGATCCCCGTGATATAGTTTGACAATGCATCCAGCCATACATAGACCACATGCTTGTCATCAAAATCAACCGGAATGCCCCATTTGAAACTGGTTCTGGAAACACACAGATCCTGCAGTCCCGGAAGCAGGAAATTGTTCATCATCTCATTCTTGCGGGATACGGGCTGAATGAATTCCGGATGCGTATTGATATGCTCGATCAGTCTGTCGGCATATTTGCTCATTTTGAAGAAGTAAGCTTCTTCCTTGGCCGGATGCACATCGCGTCCGCAATCCGGACACTTGCCGTCCTTAAGCTGGGATTCCGTCCAGAATGCCTCACATTCTGTACAATACAGACCTTCGTATGCCCCTTTATAGATATCTCCCTGGTCATACAGGCGGCGGAAGATCTTTTGAACCTGTTTTTCATGATCCGTATCTGTCGTACGGATGAACTTATCGTAGGAAACCTGAAGCAGATCACATAATTCGCGGATCTTTCCGGCAACGCCATCAACATATTCCTTGGGCGTTACGCCTGCGGCATCCGCTTTGATCTCTATTTTCTGACCATGTTCATCGGTTCCCGTCTGGAAAAAGACATCATAGCCTTCTTTTCTTTTGAATCTTGCGATCGCGTCGGCCAGAACCACTTCGTAATTGTTGCCGATATGCGGTTTTCCGGATGTATAAGCGATCGCGGTCGTAATATAATAAGGTGTTTTGTTCATTGCTTTCTGTCATCTCCTTTGTGCTACATCTATAATAGCATAAATGCCTTTTTTATCCTATAACAATTGTTGATATACGTCCCGCTTGGTCATGCCTCTGTCGCTTGCGACTTTTTTCATGCATTCCTTGCGGTCCAGCCCCTGATCCTCGTATATCTTCATGTGTTCTTCCAGGGTCAGTTTGCGCCATTCCTCACGGCTTTCTTCCTTCTTTTCCTCCGGATCTTTTCCTGCGATGACGAGCACATATTCACCTTTGGGCTCATTGTCCGCAAAGTGATCCACGGCGTCCTTAAGCGTCATCCGCATGCAGCTCTCATGTTTCTTGGTCAGTTCCTTGCAAAGAGCAAGATCCCTGCTGCCAAGTGTTTCCAGAAGCTGATCGAGCGTTCCTTTCAGATGGTGCGGGGCTTCATAGAGGATGACTGTCCTTGTTTCATCCCGTAACTGCTCGAGGATCTCTCTGCGCTCCTTCTTATCGGCAGGAAGAAACCCTTCAAAGCAGAACCTTCTTGCGCGAAAACCCGAAAGCGTCAGCGCCGTGATACAGGCGCAGGGGCCCGGCAGGGAAGTTACCCTGATCCCTTCCTCGTGGCACATTCGTACCAGCTCCTCTCCGGGATCGGAGATCGCAGGTGTTCCCGCATCTGTGATCAGTGCGATGTTCTTTCCGCCCTTTATCTGCCGGATCAGTTCTCTGGCTTTATCGTATTTATTATGTTCGTGGTAACTTGTCATCGGCGTCCTGATCTCGTACCGGTTCAGCAGCTTGATGCTGTTCCTGGTATCCTCCGCCGCAATCAGGTCCGCTTCCCGCAGTGTGTCCACCACGTGCATGCTGATATCCGACAGATTACCGATCGGTGTCGCGCATAAATACAGGGTCCCTTCTTTAGTATCCATACTCCTCTAAGATCTCCTGCTTATACTGTCCTTCTGTTTCAAAAACGATCAGCGGTTTTTCCACCGTTAACCGTGATCTGCCGCCTTTAAGTGCTTCCAGCAGCACCATGTTCGGCTCTTTGTCCGCATATGGATAGACCAGCCGCATCCGCTTCGGTTCCAGATGATATTTCCGGAAAGTCTCAAAGATCTCGACCAGACGGAACGGTCTGTGTACCATATAAAACCGGCCTTTGTCCTTCAGTACCCTGCTGCCCTCGGAAATAACATCTTCCAGTGTGCACATGACTTCGTGCCTTGCGATCGTCATGGGTTCCTGACCGCACTTCAGCCCGTGCTCTCCGATCATATAGGGCGGGTTGGAAACAACAACATGAAAGGAATCCTGTTCAAACAGATCTTTTCCCTGCCTGATGTCTCCGCAGATGATATCGATCTTTTCGCTAAGACCGTTCATCGCCACGCTTCTTGCCGCCATATCGGCGCTTTCTTCCTGAATCTCTATGCCGGTAAAATGTTCTCCTTTTGTTTTGGCCTCCAGCAGGATCGGGATGATCCCGGTCCCTGTTCCGATATCCAAAACATGTTCACCCGGTTTGACCGTACAGAAACCGGAGAGCAGGACCGCATCCATGCCAAAGCAGAATTTCCCCGGATCCTGTATGATGACGTATCCGTTCCGCTGCAGATCATCGATCCGCTCGCCGTCTTTGAGCTCAGTTGTCGTCGAGTTTTGACTTTTCATCCTTCTTTTCCAACTGCTCCAGTGCCTTCATATCCTCGGCAGACACTTTGTCCTTGTTCTTCTTTCCGTGTCTGGCTTTGAAACGAAGCTGCGATGCGCTGTATTCCTTGATCTCTTTTTCATCGTCCACATCCACGATAACCTTGACCAGCTGGCGCAGCACATTAACGGATGCCACTTCCCCTTTCAGTCCGTCTTCCGTAGTAACGGAATCCCCGACATTCGGAAGTTTCCGGTTCAGTTCCTCATAGGTTTCCTCTTCATTCTTTAAGCAGCACATCAGTCTGCCGCAGATACCGGAGATCTTGGTCGGATTCAGCGAAAGATTCTGCTCTTTTGCCATCTTGATGGATACGGGCGCAAAATCGGCAAGATATGTATGGCAGCACAGCGGTCTTCCGCATACGCCGATCCCTCCGAGGATCTTGGTCTCATCCCGTACACCGATCTGCCGGAGCTCGATCCTGGTCTTAAACACTGCCGCAAGATCCTTTACCAGTTCCCTGAAGTCAATCCTTCCGTCAGCCGTAAAATAGAAAAGGACTTTGTTGTTGTCAAATGTGTACTCCGCGTCGATCAGTTTCATTTCCAGTTGATGTTTGCGGATCTTTTCCTGACAGATCTTAAAGGCTTCCTTCTCTTTTTCCCGGTTCTTCTCTTCCGTTTTGGAGTCTTCCTCCGTTGCTTTGCGCATGACGGATTTGAGCGGCTGCGTGATCTTGCTGTCTTCGATATCCGTAGGCGGCATCACAACCGTACCGTATTCCACACCGCGGGCCGTTTCCACGATCACATGGTCGCCGCGCTTGATCTCCAGATTCTTCGGATCAAAATAATATATCTTTCCTGCCGTTCTGAATCTGATTCCGATTACTCTTTTCATGGTCAATTCTCCTTTATGGATAGCAACAGCAATTCCAATGTTGTTTCCGTGTTTACATTGGCATTGAGGCGCTTTTTCGTATCTTCCGTCATCGTAAGGATCTTTTCGATCCCTTCAAAACTGCTTTCCTTTGCCATGGACATGATCAGCTGCCGGTCTTCGGGATGGAGCAGTTTTTCGATCGATCCCGTTGCTTTATACAAAAGCACATCTCTGTACCATAAGACCAGATAGTCCAGAAATTCCGTCAGCCCGATGGACAGCGCTGCGATCTTCTTGGTTTCTTTGGCGATCTGCGCGATATCCATGCTTTTGATATTCTTCATGAGGTCCGAGACTTCCTGTCTCAGTTCTTCAAAATCATCATTTTCCAGGAGCATGGCGGCTCTGCCGATACTGCCGCCGGCAAAAGCGGCGCAGGATGCGGCCTGATAATCCGGAACCTGCAGGTTTTTCATCAGATATTGCTTGACCTGCTCGTCCTTAAGCGGCCTTACATTCAACATCACGCACCTGGAACGGATCGTTTCCAGAAGTATCTCGGCATTCCTGCAAAGGAGCAGGATCACCACATACGAAGGCGGTTCTTCCAGCGTTTTCAGCAACGCGTTCTGGGCTGCCGCATTCATATTGTCCGCGCCGGGTATGATGTATACCTTATACGGCGCGCTGTACGGTTTGATGCCGACATCGTTTACGATCTGTTCCCTGATCTCGTCGACCTTGATCAGATCCGGGCGTTCCGGGATCAGATGACGGATGTCGGGATGATTGCCTGATGCTGCCTGCTTGCAGGAATGACAGGTCATGCATGGTTCGATCTCTCCGCTTTCGCATACCAGCGTCATGGCAAACGTATCCGCTATCATGGATTTTCCGCTGCCCGCTTCACCCTGCAGAATATAGGCATGGCTCATCATGCGGGTTTCTATCGCACCCTGCAAATGCGCTTTTATATGCTCTTGACCGATGATCTGTGTGAATCCCGCCATTATTCTCTATATCACGTAAAAATATCCAACAGTAATCCCCTGATCTCTCCGATCTTACCCAGGATCGAGATCTGGTCTTTCTCTTCTTTCATCAGCGCTTCCGCCAGTTCATCCAGATTCTGATCCACCAGACGGATGATCCCGTAAACCCTGTGCCGTCCTTTTCTGTCCAGAAAATTCTCTCTGGAGAACTTATGCGACCGGTTTACGATCTCGTTTAAGAATTCTTTGATCAGACTTCTGTATCTTTTCATATCACGGACATCCATGTGCTTGGAGATCTTTTTCCCCTGCATGGTAATGTCATCAAAAAGCACGGAAAGCCGCTCCTGCAAGCCTTCTTCCTCGATCCGGCTCATTAGGGTGAACTTAAATTGTTCGTCTGTTACCTGTGCATTCTGTGTCGGTTCAACCGGGGCGTTAAACGACACCTGATTGACTTTCATGTCCATTCTGGATCCCTCCGATAAATGTGCGGATCTCTTCTATACAGTGCTCGAGGTCGTCATTGACAAATCTTCTGTTGATCCCTGCCGCTATGAGCTTTTCTTCCGCGAAATCCTCCGAATCAGATAGATATCTTCTGCACATCTCGGTAAATTTGCGGTTTTCCGGTTTCTTTTCACGATCCAGCGCTCTTTGCAGCCGGATGCCGTCATCCACTTCAATATAGATCGGTACTACGTTTTCTTCGCCGAAATATTCCCTGATGGACAGATACGAATGCAGGACACCGATGATCAGATAATCTTTGTGTTCCAGATCAAGTTCTGCATCGTTGACCGTAAAATACCGCCAGAGTCCGTGAACCGTATTGTATGATCTGTCCTCAATGATCTTATTTTCACGCTTTAAACGTTGAAAATCATCCTCGGTCACAAAATGGTAAGTGACATCCGGGATCTCCCCGTCCCTGATCGGCCTTGTCGTATAGAGCACGACGCTTTCCAGATTGAGGTTTTTATCATGCAGTATCCTTTTATAGATTGTATCTTTTCCGGTAGAACTCTTACCGAAAATATAAAATATCTTGCCCATTCCAAGTCACGCTACTGTTTGATCTGTAAGTTATTTTCATCCAAAGTCTTTGCATAATTCTCGATCAGATAGTCGTATCTGCCGAGATTGATATCTATGATCGCCTGTATCCTTGCCGGATCGAACAGTTCTCCTCTTGTGATCAGACGGATCACATCCAGATACTGCTTTAGGTCTTCGTTCTTGACCCTGTTCTTGGTCCAATAGACCGATTCGTAATACCCTTCCGGTACATCTCTCCACATATGCCCGATCCGCCAGTCTTCTTCGAGAACTGCCGGAAGCTTTGATAAGAACGGATCCCCTAGCGCATACTGGTCATTTAAGTACAGATCGGAGTTATAGTACATGGTGATACCGGGAACCATACGCAGGATCCCGCCCGACATATTCTGCTCACGGATCTCCTCAACCCCGGTTTCGTTCCAGGCATTGCGCAGCACCAGCTTTCCCGTCTTGAAATAGGACAGGGTATTGTTAAACAGACTGGTATAGTGAAAATAACCGGCCCGTTCATCCGCGATCGGCGAATTGCCGCTCTCAAACAAAAACTGTTTGGTCACAACCGGACTGATCAGATTGCAGAGCAGACCTATACCGAGTACAAAGGCGGAGGCGCGTTTCAGCAGTTCCTGTTTATGACCGTAAAAATCAACCTGCAGCATATGCAGAAGGCAGATCAGCGCCATAAAAAACATCACCGTAAAATGCCTTCCGAGCATGAAATCCCCGCCAATGTATATCACATAAATGATATACAGCACGATGCCCGCCGCGCAGAACCGCTCTTTCCATTTGCCTGCCATGATCGCGATCACGATCACAAACAACGGAAGCAGGAGCAGGATCACATCGCAGACTGCTGATGTGGCTATGAACATCAGGCCGCGTTTGATATAATCCGTCAGCGGGATTCCCGTACCTAGCTTCACGAAAGCTGTATTGGGAATAAAGAATCCGTAATAGAACACGGAAAACAGCTCCCAAATAAAAAACGGAGACAATGAGGCAAATCCCAGGCCCACTGCTTTGATAAAAGAAACCTTTTCGCGCTTTGCCAGATACGCGTAAAGCACCATCGGAACAAAATGGAGTACCGCATCCATTCTTGTCGTGGCGATCAGCGCAACCAGAACGCCGAGGATAAGCAGATCCTTTGAGCCGTAGGTTTCCTTTGAAAAGTATACTTTCAGGAAAAGCGCGGCCAGAAAGAACAGCAGGCAGTTTTCCAATCCGCTGGTCGTATAGCTGACAAAACAGGAACTTCCCAGCACCGCGAACAGCGATCCGATCACTCTTTGTTTTGTCGTGCAGAAATGCCTGAGCACGATCATGTAGGCAAGAGATGAAAAGATCACGCAGATCAGCAGGGATACCAAAAACATTTTACGGAACACAAAATAACCCGCGGCAATGATCAGCGTAAACAGCGGACAGGAAGAAGCTGTTACTCTCTCACCGACATTGTAAACAAAGCCGTTGCCCAGCACCAGATTCTTCGCCATGACGTAGGCGTGATAAGCATCATCGCTCTGCCAGGCAAGCGCCGTGATCACCAGAATAAAGATGACCAGCGCACCGACCTTATATCGATTCAATACATTGTTCTTTAAATCCTTAAACATAGTTCCTTTATCAGTTCCGGCTCAACCGGTCGGCAAGATCAATGGCTTTTGAAACGACAACATCCGAATTGTAATGCTGCCATTCGCCCCATCTTCCCAGACCGATCACGTTCTTTGTCCGCGTCCAGTTCAGGAGCGCCGCCATATTTTCCTGCTTGCCCATTGTATTCAGCGGATACGCATATTCGTTAATAAAGTATTCCCTGTCCCTGTTTTCCTCTTCCTGAAAACGGGTCAGATTGGTTTCCGTCCAATAGCCCTTTGAATCCGGACAGAAATTATGTCTTACCAGGATACGGTGATACGGCAGTGTCAGGTCGGGATAGTAGATCCAATGCGCCGGCGTATCCATATTCTCTCCGTGATAAGTAATAACTACCGAGCTGTGGCAAAGATCCCGGATCCTCTGCATATGTTCTTCCGGCATTCCCGTGATCTTTTCGATGCTCTTCCAGGGAACGGTCACGATGATCACATCCGCCGTATATTCCCCGTTAACACATTTTGCGTCCATATCCAGAGACGTAACCGGGGTGTTGCAGATCAGTCTTTCACCTAACGCATCAGCCATGCGTTTCCACAGTTCCCCGTATCCGTATTTCTTCGGATAATAAAACTGCGCATGAGCGGGCTGCTCTCCGTATGCTTTTCTTTCAAGACAGCTGATCAGCGTCTCTTCAAAAGAAACATTCGGCAGCTTGTTAAGCCAGTATGTTCCGAGACTGTTCAGGTCCTTACCGAACATCTTCTGGTTATAGGGGATCATATAATCCTCGGCGATCTTATCCCCGAGTTTCCAAAAGATCCAGTCCACAAACTTCTCCGGCATCTCCTCGCCCAGATTACAGCCGGCTATTGCAATGGATTTCAGATATTCCACCTGATCGCTCAGCTTCATCTGCCAGATATTTGCCTCGATCGGACTGTTGATCACATTACCGTTTACAACGATCCTGGAATCCCGTTCATAACTGTCCCATTCTTTTTCTTCCATAAAGGGAAAGAGAAAATCAAGAGCCTGTTTGTTCCTCACATCCAGAAAATGTCCGCCCCCGATATCCAGCGGGCTTCCGTCTACATCACGGCTTCTGCACAGGCCGCCGGCATCTTCTTCTTTTTCCAGAATCAGAAAATCCTTTACCCCGTTTTGAAGCAATCTGTTGGCAAATGTCAGACCGGCCGGACCGGCTCCAAGAATCAGATATTTCATACAATCTCCCTATTATAGTCAATCATAATATTTTAGCATTATTACATGGAAAGAGCAAATTTTAAGACTTTATTTCGCAAAAAAAGAAGGTCATCAGACCTTCTTGAGAAGTAGCGGGGATAGGATTTGAACCTACGACCTTTGGGTTATGAGCCCAACGAGCTTCCAGACTGCTCCACCCCGCGATGGTAAATTATAGCCGTACCGCATAAGCGATCCGGCATAGACGACATCCAAATGAATGTTGCCTGTAACTGGGCGGAGAAGGATTCGAACCTTCGAAGGCATTGCCAACAGATTTACAGTCTGCTCCCTTTGGCCACTCGGGAATCCACCCATATTAAAATGACAAAGCCGATGATCGGACTCGAACCGATAACCTGCTGATTACAAATCAGCTGCTCTGCCAATTGAGCCACATCGGCATCTGTGCCGTTTCCGCAAAGCGGAAATGGCGCCTGATAACTGCGAAGCAGTTACAAAACAACAACCACTCCGTGGTTGTCGCCGCGTCGTAAGGGATCGTCGCTGCGCGACATCCTTACGACAAACTGGGCCCTATAGGGCTCGAACCTATGACCCTCTGCGTGTAAGGCAGATGCTCTCCCAGCTGAGCTAAGAGCCCTTTGTGCCATATTTGCGTAGCAAATGTGGCGCCTGGTAACTGCGAAGCAGTTACAGAACAATATATCTTGGCTTGCCATGAAACAACAATCACTGCGTGGTTGTCACCATTTGTGCCACATCCGCAGGATGTTGTGCCCAGTAAGCGCGTAGCGCTTACAGAACGACCCAGACGGGACTCGAACCCGTGACCTCCGCCGTGACTGGGCGGAGCTCTAACCAACTGAGCCACTGGGCCATGAATCTTGAAAACTGAATACAGAAACTGAAAGACTTAATCATCCAAGG
>JAGCXZ010000123.1 GCA_017961065.1 Lachnospiraceae bacterium | reverse complement strand
TGCCCAGGTCGCTTCTGGATAAGACGGACCGTACGCCCGAGGACAAATACGAGATGAAACTGTACGAGCAGGACGGTGTGCGCCTCTCCGAGGACGCGTTTGCCGCAACGCCCAACATCAAGCGTATGGTTTCGCAGGCTTTCAATGAATATGATGCGTTTGAGAGCGGAGAGAAGACGGTTTCCAAGATTGTTCTCGGCTCCAGGATTTTGGTCGTGGCCAATGATTTTGACAAAATGACAGCCATGAGCAATTACATGGAACCCAAGTCGGAGATCGCAACACTCAAGCATCTTCTGGGGCATCCCGAGATGTATGATCCGCAGGTGGTAGAAGCGCTTACCAAGAGCATCAACTTCCTGTCCAACGGCTGCTGCGTGGAACTGTCAAACGGCGAGAAAGGACTTGTCGTACAGGCGAATGATTCGGATGTGCTCAAGCCGATGATCCTGTGCTTCTCTGACAATTCCATCGTGAATCTGGCAACAACGGATACCGATCTGGAGGTCAAGGATGTCATGAAGACGCTTGACAACCGTTACGTCATGGATATGAAGACGATTGACAATTTGAACACATAGTGTATAATACCTATAAGGTATTGATTCTCTGCCGGGTCGGTCCCTGATCACCCGGCATCTTTTTTGCCGCATGTTCTGCGGTATTTCACATTCACAATACGCCTACATTTACAGAAGAACAGGAGAAGATATGGTTAGTGTTGTCTACTCTGCGCTGCTGCATTGCCTGGAGGGTTTTGTCGTACAGGTGGAAGCGGATATCTCGGACGGAATGCCGGGAATGGAGCTGGTGGGTCTGCTCGGGAGCGAGGTCAAGGAGGCGCGCGAGCGTGTCAGGATGGCATTAAAAAACAGCGGATTTTCCATGCCGCTTCGTCGGATCACGCTGAATCTGTCACCGGCCAATATCCGCAAGAACGGTACGGGATTTGATCTGGCCATGGCTGTGGCGATCCTGCTTTCCATGGACCGGATCAGGGAGAACGCGGTAGAAAGCAGCGTCTTTTTCGGGGAACTGAACTTAAGCGGCGCGGTCTGTCCGATCAACGGAGTTTTGCCGCTGGTCCTTTGTGCGGCTAAGGCCGGATTCATGAAATGCTATGTTCCGCTTGATAATGCACAAGAAGCGGCGATGATCGACGGCATGCAGGTTTACCCCGTTTCCTCCTTAACGCAGCTTTTCCTGCATCTGAACGGGGAAGAGGAGATCGCGTGCGTGAGAAAGATACAGGCGGAAGATGCGCGCGTGATCTATACGCATGATCTGAAATATGTCCAGGGGCAGACGTTTGCAAGAAGAGGTCTGGAGATCGCGGCTTCCGGTATGCACAATATCCTGATGGTCGGAGAGCCGGGAGCCGGGAAGAGCATGCTTTCCAAATGTCTTCCTTCCATCCTGCCGCCGCTGACAAACGAAGAGAGCCTTGAGGTTTCTTCGATCTATTCCGTTGCGGGTAAACTCGGGGAGTCCGGCGGGCTTTTGAGAGAGCGTCCGTTTGTGAGCCCGCATCATACCGTTACCGATGTGGCGCTGACGGGCGGCGGCTTAAGGCCGAAGGCGGGTCTGATCGCGCTGGCGCATAAGGGCGTTCTGTTTCTGGATGAGATGCCGGAGTTTAAAAGGAGCAGTCTGGAGATCTTAAGGCAGCCGATGGAAGACAGGAAGATCCTGATCTCACGGAGCGGCGGGAGTTATGAGTATCCGGCTGATTTCATGCTGGTCGGCGCGATGAACCCGTGCCCCTGCGGCGCTTTTCCGGACAGGACGAGATGCCGCTGTACGGATACGCAGATCAGGCAGTACCTGGACAGACTGTCCAAGCCGCTGATGGACCGGATCGATATCAGCATCGAGGTGGAAAACCTGCCTTTTTCCGATCTGCGGGGAAGCGCGGAACAGGAGGATTCGGAAACGGTTAGGGATCGTGTCATGCAGGTGCATCGGATCCAGTTTCAAAGATTCGGAAAAGCCTTTTTCAATTCGCAGATGCAGCAGGCAGAGATCGAAAAGTTCTGTGCGCTGGATGCTGCGTGCAACGCGATCATGGAAAAGGCCTACAGCAGCTACCGGCTTTCCGCCAGAGGCTATCACAGGATCTTAAAAGTGGCGCGTACGATCGCGGACATGGACATGGCGGACCGGATCCGGGAAGCGCATCTGATCGAAGCCCTGCGTTACCGCTGTGCGGACAGCAGGGATTATCTGGGGAGGTGATCGCATTTGACCGGCCGGTTTGAATCACATCCGGAATATGATCTCTGGTGGGCACTCTCCGATAAGGCGGGTCTTCGGACCATGAGGATCGTAAAGGCGGCGGGCGGAAGTGAGAGACTGTTCCTGATGGAACGGGACGAGCTTCTTGGTCTGGAAGGGGTCAGCGATAAGATCGCGGAATATATAATATATAGAAGAAAGGCGTGGGATCACGGGGCGGCGTCGGACCGTCTGATAAAGCGCGGGATCCGTTTCCTGCCCTTTACGGATCCTGCCTATCCGAAGCGCCTTCTGATGACGAATAACCACCCGTTCGCACTTTTTGTCAAAGGGGATCTGCCGCGGGAAGACAGACCTGCGGTGGCCGTGATCGGGTCAAGGGAATGCAGCGAATACGGCAGGGCCTGCGCGGCGTATTTTGCGGCGGGACTGGCAGAGTGCGGCGTTGACGTGTTAAGCGGCATGGCGATCGGGATCGACGGGATCGCGCAGCAATCCGCCCTGCAGTCGGGCGGCTCCTCCTATGCGGTCTTAGGATGCGGACCGGATCTCTGCTATCCGCGCGCAAACGAAAAACTCTACCGGATGCTTTGTGAGCACGGCGGACTGCTTTCCGAATACGGCCCCGGCGTTGCGGCGCAGGCCTGGCATTTTCCCGCAAGGAACAGGATCCTTGCAGGATTGAGTGATATCGTGCTTGTCATTGAAGCCAGGGAAAAGAGCGGGACGCTCATTACCGTTGATATGGCACTGGATGCGGGCAGGGATGTGATGATCGTGCCGGGAAGGATCACGGACCCGATGAGCGTCGGCATCATCAGACTCTGGCATGCGGGTGCGACGCCTGCAAGCTGCGTGGAAGACGTGCTCAACGTCCTGTCCGGAAAAGGTTTTTCGCTTACGGAAAACGGGGAAACGCATCCGGGACGTATGGATGATGAAAACAAACTGCCCCTTGAAAGCGATGAAGATTTAGTGTATAGTTGTCTCGATTTGTATGCGCGGAGTGCGGAGGAAGTCATGGAACGCACAAAATTACCCGCCCGAGAGCTGCTTCGGATCATGACACAACTGGACTTAAAAGGTCTGATCCGCGAAACGGGAAAGGGGTATTACATCCGCACAATTCTGATACCGGAGGGCGGAAATGGCTAAGAATCTGGTGATCGTGGAGTCACCTGCGAAAGTAAAAACGATCAAGAAATTTCTGGGGAGCAACTACGAGGTAATGGCCTCACAGGGTCATGTGCGTGATTTTCCGAAGAGTCAGATGGGTATTGACACGGAACACGGATATGAGCCGAAGTACATTACGATCAGAGGCAAAGGAGATATCCTGGCTTCCCTGCGCAAGAATGTCAAGAAGGCCGATAAGATCTATCTGGCAACTGACCCGGACCGTGAGGGCGAAGCGATCTCGTGGCATCTTTCCAAAGCGCTGAATCTGGACGACAAAAAGGTCTACAGGATCACGTTTAACGAGATCACCAAAACCGCAGTCAAGGAGTCCATCAAAAACGCGAGAAGCATCAACATGGATCTGGTCAATGCGCAGCAGGCCAGAAGAATGCTCGACCGTATGGTGGGTTACAGGATCTCACCGCTCCTGTGGGCCAAGATCAAAAGAGGCTTGAGTGCCGGGCGCGTGCAGTCCGTAGCGCTGCGCATCATCTGCGACCGTGAGGATGAGATCAATGCGTTCATCCCGGAGGAATACTGGACGATCGATGCGAAGCTGCAGTTAAAGGGCGAGAAGAAACCGCTCGTTGCGCACTTTTCGGGACAGGGTGAAAATAAAACGCAGCTGCATTCCGAGGCGGATGTAAAGAAGCTGCATGCAACGCTTGAAAAAGCGAAATACAAAGTGCTGGAAGTAAAGAACGGAACCCGTACGAGGAAGGCTCCGCTGCCGTTTACGACCAGTACGCTGCAGCAGGAAGCCGGCAAAAAGCTGAACTTCACGACGCAGAAGACGATGCGCGTCGCGCAGCAGTTATACGAAGGCGTTGATATCAAGGGCCGCGGGACCGTTGCCCTGATCAGTTACTTAAGAACGGATTCCACGCGTGTTTCGGAAGAGGCGCAGGCGATGGCCAAGACGTTCATCACCGATGCGTACGGGGAAGCCTATGCGGCACAGCCCGTATCGAGCGCGCAGGGCAAGAATAAGATCCAGGATGCGCACGAAGCGATCCGTCCGAGTGACGTGGAGATCACGCCGTCTTCGATTAAGGATTTTATTTCCAGGGATCAGTACAAGCTCTACCAGCTGATCTGGAAACGTTTCGTTGCATCCCGTATGACGGACGCGAAGTTCGAGACGACTTCCGTTGTGATCGACGCGGACGGATACCGTTTCAACGTATCCGCATCCAAGCCGGTCTTTGACGGTTTCATGTCGGTCTATGCGGTGGATGATGAGGAAAAGGAAGACGCCAACGTTGTCTTAAACGGCATAAGCGCCGATTCACAGATCTCGCTGCTCGAACTGGATGAGAAGCAGCATTTCACGCAGCCGCCCGCGCACTATACGGAGGCATCCCTGGTCAGCGCGATGGAGGAATTCGGGATCGGCAGACCCAGTACCTATTCGCCCACGATCACGACGATCCAGGCGCGCCATTATGTAACGAAGGAAAATAAAAACCTGTATGTGACGGAACTCGGCGAAGTAGTCAACAACATGATGAAGGACGCGTTCCCGAGTATTGTGGATACCAGCTTCACGGCAAATCTCGAAATGCTGCTCGACCATGTGGAAGACGGCGAAGTGGACTGGAAGACCATCATCGAGAACTTCTATCCGGATCTGGATGAGGCGGTCAACAAGGCAGAAGCGGAGCTGGAACAGGTGAAAGTCAGGGACGAGGAGTCCGATGAGATCTGCGAACTCTGCGGCCGCCGGATGGTGATCAAATACGGCCCGCACGGCAAGTTCCTGGCATGTCCCGGATTCCCCGAGTGCCGCAACACCAAGCCGTATCTGGAAAAGATCGGCATCAAGTGCCCGGTATGCGGCAAGGAGATCGTGATCCGCAAGACCAAGAAGGGCAGAAAGTTCTACGGCTGCGAGAGCGGCACGGACTGCACGTTCATGTCCTGGAACAGGCCCGTGGAAACGCCTTGTGAGAAGTGCGGTTCCCTGATGGTGGAAAAGGGAAACAAGCTGATGTGTATCAATGAAGCCTGCGGTTTCATGAAAGATAAAAAGGATTGACACTTCACTAAATTGTCGGAAAATCATTGATTTCTGATCGATATTGTGTTAAAATTTAACAAATCGGTTTGATCAACTGTGGAGGATAAATATGAGCAGTGTACAGCTGCTGGATAAGACCCGTAAGATCAACAAACTCTTACACAACAACAACTCCAGCAAAGTCGTTTTCAATGATATCTGTGATGTGTTAAAAGAGATCTTAAGATCCAATGTGCTTGTGATCTCGCGCAAGGGCAAGATCCTCGGGGAAGGCGAACTCAAGGAGATCGGTGCGATCAGCGGTCTGTTGAACTATGCCGTGGGCGAGTTCATCGACAGGATGCTGAATGAGCGCCTGCTCGACGTTCTCTCTACCAAGGAGAACGTGAACCTTGAGACGTTCGGATTCGACCGCGAGGAAAGCGCGAAGTATCAGGCGATCGTGACGCCGATCGACATCGCGGGCGAGCGGCTCGGGACTTTGTTCATCTATAAGGTTAAGGAATCGTACTCGATTGACGATATAATATTGTGTGAATATGGTGCGACTGTTGTCGGCCTTGAAATGATGCGGGCCGTCAACGAAGAGAACGCGGAAGAGAGCAGGAAGCTCCAGGTCGTGAAATCGGCGATCTCCACACTTTCGTTTTCCGAGATGGAAGCGATCACACATATCTTCGACGAACTGAACGGCAACGAGGGTATCCTTGTGGCGAGCAAGATCGCAGACCGGGTCGGGATCACCAGATCCGTGATCGTAAACGCACTCCGCAAATTCGAAAGCGCGGGCGTGATCGAGTCGCGCTCCTCCGGTATGAAAGGAACCTATATCAAGGTTCTGAACCCGGTGATCTTCAGTGAGATCGAGGCGATGAAAAACAGCAGATGACGGATTGTTCTGTGGCATAGAGAAACGGATTTATTTAAGAACAAACGGACTTGTATCGTTAGATATGGGTCCGTTTTTGTATTATTTCCGATCATGCCGCAAAATCACGCACAGGCTTTATGTTGTGCCATGACCTGCTGTGAGACACTTGATATTGTGCTTTTTTCATAAAAAGCCCTTGTCTTTTTCCGATTATTAATTATAATAGAATAAGGTAGGTGGAGTATATGATAACATCAGGTGTATTTGATTACGTGAACGTAATGGGGAAGGCTGCCGACGGTGCATGGCTTCGCAATGAGGCGATCTCGCATAACATTGCAAATGCGGACACGCCGCATTACAAACGCCAGGACGTTTCTTTTGAAGCGGAATTAAAGCATGCGCTCCGGGAGTCTAAATATGTGTCTCTGGATGAGAAAGTCAAGAACCTGAACAAGGACAACCGGCTCTCTCATGTGGAGCCGCGCGTGTATACGGATTATGCGGGTTTCTCATACCGTCTGGACGGCAACAACGTTGACATCGACAACGAGAACGTGGAGCTGGCTTCCAACCAGATCAAGTATAACGCGATCGTACAGAGCATAGACCAGGAATTCAAGAATCTGCGTACGGTGATCAAATAACCGGCGCGTACCTGAGTAAGGAGGGGCATCAATGAGTATTTTCAGTTCATTCGGCGTGAACGCATCCGGTATGACGGCACAGCGTTTCCGCATGGATATAATCTCCCAGAACGTTGCGAACGCCAATACGACCAGAACGGAAGACGGAACACCGTACCGCCGTAAGGTTGTGACGTTCCATGAGAAAACGACGAATCCCACGGAGTTCGGAACGATCTTCCGCAAGAGCCGCGGCATGGATGTGGGAGACGGCGTCAAGGTGGCCGGCGTATACGAGGATCATAAGGAAGACATGAAGATGGTCTATGATCCGTCCCATCCCGATGCGGATGAATACGGCTACGTGACTTACCCGAACGTGAACATCGTTGCCGAGATGACCAACATGATCGACAGCACCAGAGCGTACGAGGCCAACGCAACGGCCTTCAACGCCAGCAAGACGATCGCCATGAAGGGTCTCGATATCGGCAGGACGTGATAAACGGGATCTGATCTGACCGAAAGGAATTATTTTTATGGATATCTCTTCACTGTTGAATGTAACATCCGATGCCGTCGCAAGAACCGCGGCGAACGCTTCCACGCGCAATACAAAGGATGTGGATGAGAGTTTCACTTCGATGTTCCGGTCTGCGCTCAGCAACCTGAATGAGACCAATTCGCTGCTGAACAATTACGAGGAAGAAGAAGTGAAATTCGCGCTGGGCATTTCGGAGAACACGCACGATCTGTCCATTGCAGCGGCGAAGGCCTCGACCGCTCTGAGTTATACGGTTGCGCTGCGCGACAAGTTCATCGAGGCATATAAGGAACTCCTGCAGATGCAGATCTAAGAAGGTTTCGCAATGGATACTATTATCGAAAAGCTTAAACAGATCCCCCAGAAGATCCTCGACTGGTGGAACAAGTTTACGGCGAAGCAGAAAACGATCATCATCAGTGTAACGGCCGGCGTGATCCTGACGCTGGCGATTTTGGTTACGATCCTGACAAGGCCGCAGTACGAGACCCTGATCACCTGTGATTCCGCCAAAGTCGCCTCGGAAGTCACGACCCTTCTGGAAGGGGAGTCGATCGACTATCAGATCACGGATGACGGTCTTGTGATCTCCGTCAGGAAAGAAGACATCGCCAAGGCGACGCTTCTGCTCGGGGCCAACAATTACCCGGCTGACAGTTACAGCCTGGAAACGGCGCTTGCCGGCGGCTTCAGCACCACGGAATCCGACAAGCAGAAAACATACAAGCTCTACCAGGAGAGACACCTGGAAGAGATCATGAAAGCACAGGCCGCAGTCAATGCGGCTTATGTCACGTTATCCATCCCCGACAATGACGGCACGCTCCTGGCCAAGGACGAAGAGACTTACGCGAGCGTCATGCTGGACCTGAACGAGGAACTCGGTGTCGGCGTGGCAGAGAACTTTGCCAAGAACATTGCGACAGCCGTCGGCAACAAGACGACTGCCAATATCACGATCATAGATTCCAACGGTAATCTGCTTTACTCCGGCGCGGAGGAGGAAGAGAACGCTTCCAATGTTGTCAACACCAACAACCAGATCGCGCTGAAGGCGGAAGCGGAGCGCCGCGTGAAGCAGGAAGTCACATCCGTACTGCTGGGCTCCAATCTTTACGAGGATGTCAAGGTTGCACCGAACCTGATCATGAATTTCTCGGCGGTCAAGGAGACCGAGCATACCTACACGCAGGCGGATGAGAACGGTACGAACGTCCTGTCCCACGAGAACACCTACAGTGCGCAGGGGACGGGCGGAACGGGCGGCATCCCCGGTACCGATACGAATACGGAAGAACAGACTTATGTCATAGAGGACGGCACCAATTCCAATTACAACGTGGAGGAGGAGAGCAGGGATTATCTGCCGGCCGAGAAGATCACGGATACCGTGATCCCGCCGGGAGCGATCTCCTACGAGAATTCCTCCATTGCCATCACGGCATCGCACTATGTGATCTACAAGGAGGAGGAACTGAAGAAGCAGGGCCTGCTCGACGGGATCACGTTTGACGAGTTCATGCTGCAGAATTCCGAGATGGCGCAGAAGGAAGTGCCGCCGGAGATGATCACGCTGGTTTCCAATGCCACGGGTATTCCGGAAGCCAAGATCTCGATCATCGCATACGATGTTCCGATCTTCCAGGAACAGGCGGGCGCGCTTCTGGAAGCGGCGGATATCGCGCAGATCATCCTGATCGTTCTGATCCTCGGACTGCTGGCTTTCGTTCTGATCAGCAGCTTCAGGCGGGAGCGCAAGGAAGTGGCTGCGGAAGAAGAGCTTTCCGTGGAATCCCTGCTGCAGACGACGCAGGAAGCCGAGATCGAAGATATCGATCTGGAGGCGAAGTCCGAAGTTCGTATGATGGTTGAGAAATTCGTGGATGAGAATCCCGATGCAGCGGCTGCGCTGCTCAGAAACTGGCTGAATGAGGAGTGGGGTTAATTATGGCAGGCAAAAAGGAAGGGCAGGAACTTGCCTTTGCCGGCGTGCAGAAGGCTGCGATCCTTCTGATCGCGCTCGGACCGGAACGGTCCGCTATGATATTTAAATACCTGAAAGAAGAAGAGATCGAGGATCTGACGCTGGAGATCGCGAATACCAGAAGTATCACGCCCCAGGTCAAGGAATCGATCATCGAGGAATTCTATCAGATCTGCCTGGCACAGCAATACATTGCAGAGGGTGGCATCGGATACGCGAAGGAACTGTTGGAGAAGGCACTCGGCCCCGAGGCTGCGCTGGACGTGATCGGCAAGCTGACGGCATCCCTGCAGGTAAAGCCGTTCGAATTTATCCGCAAGACCGAGGCTTCGCAGATCTTAAACTTCATCCAGGACGAGCATCCGCAGACGATCGCTCTGATCTTATCCTACCTGAACCCGTCACAGGCGGCGCTGATCATTTCGGCACTCCCGCCGGACAGACAGGCGGATGTCGCAAAGCGTATCGCGCTGATGGACCGTACCTCGCCCGATGTCATCAAAGAGGTCGAGAAGATTTTGGAAACCAAGCTTTCCTCTCTGGTCAACCAGGATTACACCATTATCGGTGGTGTGGATTCGGTTGTAGAGATCTTAAATACCGTAGACAGAAGCACAGAGAAGCATATCATGGAGACTCTGGAGATCGACGAGCCCGAACTGGCCGACGAGATCCGCAAGAAGATGTTCGTCTTCGAAGATATCCTGCTGCTTGACGACCGTGCGATCCAGAGAGTACTGCGTGATGTTGACAACAGTGATCTGGGCATTGCGCTGAAAGGTGCGAACGAAGAGGTTCAGAATGCGATCTTCAACAACCTTTCCAAGCGTCTT
>JAGCXZ010000122.1 GCA_017961065.1 Lachnospiraceae bacterium | reverse complement strand
TTCTTCAACAAGCTCAAGCTTGTCGCCGCTTACGCCGCAAAGCGGGCAAACAGCCTCAGCGCCGTCCTCAACCGTAAATACCTCACCGCAAACCAGACACTTATATGTTTTCATGCTAAATTCTCTCCTTTTCCTGTTGTTTTATGCTTTCCAGAGACTGTGAAGGTTGCAGTACGCATAGACAGCTTCCACCGTATCTCCTTCACAGATCGCAAAGACTGCCTTCGGTGCGTCGCCGGGTTTCAAGGCCTTCCTCTGATTGCCGCCCGTTGTCTTGAGAGCGATCCACTCAATGTAGTGCTCAGGCTGCATCGGATGCTCCACTTCACCGACTGTTAACGTCACTTTACCGCCATCCACGCTGTATACGGGAACATGCTTTTCCACAGCCGCGTCCGTCGTACCGGGAACGATCTCTTCCATTGCTTCCCCGCAGCAGATCAGCGGAACACCGGTTGCTTTGACGACGGCAACGATCTGTCCGCAATGCTTACAGCGATAAAACTTCATCTCCATACCGAAACCTCCTTTATTTTTTCGTTCACTCGGATCACATGACTTTCCGTCACGGAAATCCTATCATCAATTCTATCAGATATCGGTACATAAAGCACATCTTTTTTTCTTATATTTTTCTAAAGTCTTGCGGCCAGAATATGTTCCATCGGAGCCATCATCACATCCCAGGAAAGAACGGCTCCGTCTGCCCCGCAATCCCTGATGATCTGAAGGGAATCCCTGATGTAGGCAGGGTCTGTTTCCACGATGCCGGCCTCATAATTAACTTCGATCCCGGGGTATTTCGCACATGGCAGGTCCTGAAGCCCCAGAAGCTGTGCCCTTAGGAGATCATCATCCGTACTGACCGGCTGAAATCCCGATGCCCCATTCAGGCAGTCGAGTAAAAGGCCGTAGTCATAACCGATCCCCGCGGGCGCTTCCGTCCTTCTGTAAAGCATCGGCTTGATAAAATCAGCCTCTTTCGTGATCTTCTTATAATCCTGTCCGACAAAGATGCCAAGGAGCGGTGCGAACAGGTCAAGGCCGACACTGAGACCTTTGGCGTGAAAATAACGGGTCGTTTCGTTTACGGCATCCGCGATCAGGTCCGCTTTTATATCAAAAAAAGATGCCGCCACCGGATCCGAAAAAGCATAGCCGTCTTTGGG
Source organism: Lachnospiraceae bacterium (assembly GCA_017961065.1). Classification (GTDB taxonomy): domain Bacteria; phylum Bacillota; class Clostridia; order Lachnospirales; family Lachnospiraceae; genus UBA2868. The sequence continues at coordinate 5,284 of JAGCXZ010000122.1, read as the reverse complement.
GGAATAGGATGATATGTCAAAAAAGCGCTCATGAAGCCTGTCAAAACGCTCTGCAACAGCAGAAAGTGACAGCCCGTGACTTTCATAAAAGGATCTGCAGGAAGCGCAGCCGCAACTGAGCGGTCCCCGCACGTCCATCACGAAGGCCTGCGTACGGATCCTGTCCAGGAATACGCCGTCAAACCCGCAGGAAACAAAGTGCGTATCAAAGATAAGTTTTGTATTGTTCCGGTTCTTTTGCGAAGAAGGACAGCAGAACGTAAACCCGTCTCCCGCTTCAATCTCAGGCGCGCCGACCGGTTTGCCCCAGACGTCTTCGGAAGCATCCACGTCAAGCAGCAGATCCGTTTCCGAAAAGACCGGAAGCCACAGGAGCATTTCGATCCCGTTCGCATGCAAAAAAACGCCAATCTCCTTGTAAAGAAAAGGATCAATGACCCAGCCGATGATCGCTTTTTCAACCGGCAGGATCTTTATGATCTCACTGAGGCGCTTTATGATCTCTTCCGTTTCATAGTTCTTATGCTGCCAGCTTCCGGCAAAGATCTGCAGGATATACTTCATGTTGTGCCTTATTCCTTCTCACCGATATCATCCACATCGTAGGGCGTGATCTGGTATACGTAGTAGTTCAGCCAGTTGCAGTAGAGATTGTCGCTGTGGCTCCTCCACTGCAGGAGCGGACGTTCCCTTGTATCATCACCCGGGAAATAGTTGAACGGCACCTGAATGTCCATTCCCTTGTTCAGATCCCTTTCATATTCGTTTCTGAGCGTATACCTGTCATACTCCGGATGTCCCGTCACAAAGATCTTCTTGCCATCTTCCGCGATGGCCAGGAAAACGCCGGCCTCTTCGGATTCCGCAAGTACCGTCAGATCCTTGCAGGCATGGATCGCATCCGAGGGCGTAGCCGTATGCCTCGAGTGCGGTGCCAGGAAAATATCGTCAAACCCGCGCACCAGCGGGATCTTCCGGTTGGACACGCGATGCTCGTAGATCCCGAACAGTTTCTTGGGCAGAAGGATCTTGTCAATGCCGTAATAGTGATAGAATCCGGCCTGTGCCGCCCAGCAGATATGCATGATCGAGGTCACATGACGGTTGGCCCAGTCCATGATCTCGCAGATCTCGTCCCAGTAATCCACCTCTTCAAAGCGCAGATTCTCAACAGGCGCGCCGGTGATGATCATGCCGTCGAACTTCTCCTTGCGGATATCATCCAGCGTCACGTAGAACTTGTTCAGATGATTAACGCTGGTATTCAGCGACACATGGCTCTTGGCGTGCATGAACGTCACGTCGATCTGCAGCGGTGTGTTGGACATGGCGCGCAGGATCTGCAGTTCCGTATCCTGTTTCACGGGCATGTTGTTTAAGATCAGAACCTTCAGCGGACGGATGTCCTGGTGCAGCGCCCTGGTCTCATCCATCACAAATATATTCTCGTTTTCGAGTATTTCTTTTGCGGGCAGTTCGCCCTGAACTTTGATCGGCATATTATCCTCCCTTATGAAATCCTGTCAACAGATGCACTCATATTCCAAGCATTCGCATGACTTCTTCTTCCGTGATGATCGGCACGTTCAGTTCCGCAGCCTTTTTGTTCTTGGAAGAACTGCTCCCTGCGTCATTGTTGATCAGGTAATCCGTATTCTTGCTTACGCTTCCGGCGACTTTCCCGCCCAGGTTCTCAATGCACTCCTTCAGCTCGCTCCGGTTCTCAAAATGCATGAGCGAACCCGTGATCACAAATGTTTTGCCCGAGATCGCCGCATTGGAAGAATCGATCTCCACCTTTTCGAGTTCCACTTCGCCAAGCAGCCGGTCCAGCTCCTGCCTGTTCTGCTCCTTTGCGAAATAGGACACAAAGCTTTCGGCTATCACGTCCCCGACCCCATCGATCGCGGCCAGTTCGTCTTTCTGCGCGCCAAGAAGACGGTTTAAGTCAAAATCAAACGCCCTGCAGATCATCTTTGCGTTCGACAGGCCGATGTTCGGGATCCCGAGCGCGAAGATCAGTTTCGGAAGTGATACCGTTCTTGCGCGGTCAATGCTCTCGATCAGGTTCTCATAGGATCTGTCTCCGAAGCCTTCGAGTGAACAGATCGTGTCCTTATGGTCGCCAAGGTGGAAGAGATCCGCATAGTCCCGGATCAGTCCGTGCGCGATCAGTTTCTCGAGTGTCGATTCCGAGATACCGTCGATGTTGAACGCATCGCGGCTGACAAACAGCGTGAAGGATTTGATCTTCTTGGCGGAACAATCCGGATTGGTACAGTGCAGCGTCTCCACGCCGTTCTCGCATTCGATCGTTGTTTTCTCCCCGCAGGCGGGACAGAATTCGGCGATCGGCGCGTTTCCGCTCTTTGTCAGATTATCCGCGATCTGCGGGATGATCATGTTGGCCTTGTATACGGTGATCTTATCGCCGATCCCAAGCTGCAGCGATCTGACGATGCTGACATTGTGCACGCTTGCGCGGGATACGGTCGTTCCTTCGAGTTCCACCGGACGAAAGATCGCAACGGGATTGATCAGCCCTGTCCTGCTGGGACTCCATTCGATCTCAAGCAGTTCCGTCTCCATGATCTCATCCGCCCACTTAAAAGCGATCGCGTCGCGCGGGAATTTGGCCGTCCTGCCAAGCGATAAACCGTATGCGATATCATCATAGATCAATACGAGACCGTCGGACGGAACGGGCTGGTCTGTGATCGTATCGGCAAAATACTGTATCCTGTCAAGAATGGTATTCTCATCCACGAGGTAATGCTCCACGACATCAAACCCGAGGGATGTGAGAAAATCAAACTGCTCCATCCTCGAATTGTGAAAATCATGATCCTGCGCGCTGACAAGCGCGAAAGCGTAAAAATGCACGTTACGCTGTGCGGTGATCTCGTTGTTCAGCTGCCTGACGGAACCCGAACACAGGTTGCGCGGGTTCTTGTATCTGCTCTCCGCATCCGGGATCGATGCGTTGATCCAGTCAAAGTCTTCGTAGGTGATGACGGCTTCTCCCCTTAAGATCAGCTCTCCCCGGTAAGGTATGGTTAATGGGACATTGGCAAATACTTTCGCGTTATTGGTGATGACTTCGCCGACTTCACCGTTCCCTCTCGTTACCGCCTTAAAGAGTTCACCGTTCCGGTAGGTCAGAACGATCGTTAAACCGTCAAGCTTCCAGGACAGGATCCCCGCATGACCGTTCAGCCAGCTCTGCAGTTCCTCCCTGCTCTTGGTCTTATCAAGCGACAGCATCGGCGAGGCATGCTCTTCCTTAGGCAGTTCGCTTAAAACTTCGTATCCGACCGTATGCGTAACAGACCCCACCAGAACGGTTCCGGTCTCCTGCTCTAAGCGCTGCAGTTCGTCATAGAGTCTGTCATATTCGAAATTGCTCATGATCTCTTCCGCATCCTGATAGTAGGCCTTGGATGCCTTCTGTAACAGTGCGGTGAGTTCTTTGATCCGTTTGATCTTATCCATGATAGTTCCTTACTTTAACGTCATTTTCAATGCCTTTTTCAAAGCCATCAGTTCTTTATCGTTAAGCGGACGGTATCTGCCTTCCCTGAGGTCGCCGAGCATGATGTTCATGATCCTGACCCGTTTTAAACTTCTCACATGAAACCCGAGTGCTTCACACATCCGCCTGATCTGGCGGTTTAAGCCCTGCGTCAGTATGATCTTAAAAGTGAACGGGTCTTTTGTTGCTTCCGTTACACAGGGTCTTGTCGTCTCATCGAGTTCTTCCAGATAAACACCTTCCGAGAGCTGCCGCAGAAAACCGGGTGTGACTTTCCTGTCCACGGTCACGATATATTCCTTCTCGTGGTAGTTCGCGGCCTTCATCATCCTGTTGATGATCTCTCCGTCGTTTGTCAGGATCAAAAGGCCTTCCGAGTCCTTATCCAGCCTGCCGCAATAGGTCAGACGGACCGGATAAGAGATAAAGTCGATCACATTGCGCGGGTCATCGGAATCAGCCGTACAGGTGATCCCTTTCGGCTTATTCAGCGCAAGATAGACCTTTTTGTCTGCGCTTTTTACGGGTTCTCCGTTAACCGTAACCACATCACCCGCAAACACGCGGCTTCCGTTTGCGGCGACCGAACCGTTGATCGCAACTTTCCCGTTCTCAACCAGTTCATCCGCCTTCCTTCTCGAACAGATCCCCGCATCCGCTATATACTTGTTGATCCGAATCCCGTCCTGCTTATCCATACTTCATTCATTATATCAAACGCATGCGCAAAAAGGCACACCGGTTTTAAAAAAGCTGACGGATCAAACCGTCAGCTTCAGATACTTCATCAGGTCCTCAAATCCGCCCCGCGGATAGCCTGAGATGTCCTTGTCCTTCCTGTTGATCAGGCAATCCGTTAACAGGAACACGTCGATCCCGGCATCCTCTGCCGCACAGTCCTCTTCCGCGTCATTCCCGACCATCAGACACTTCCCCGGATCCAGCGAGAGCTTCTGTAGCAGTTCCGTATAGTACAACGGATTGGGCTTACAGTAATGCGAGTTCTCATAGGATGAGATATAGGTAAAGTTCTCTGCGTCTACGCCCGCCCAGCGGATGCGATGCCGTTGCGCAAAAGAAGGAAACAGCGGATTGGTCGCAAGAACGACCGTATAACCCGCATCTTTGAGCGCGCGGACGATCTTCCCGGCCAGTTCGTTGAAACCGCAGAATTTTACGGCATCGTTGAACTCATTGTCATAAAAATCGTTGAAATGCACCGAATCCGCGGCAGCCTTTTCGCCGTAGATCGACGCAAAGCAGTCCCAGAACACCTGCTCGTTGGTCTTTGTTCCGTCGTTTTTGACCATCGCATAGGTACCTTTCCAGATCGAATCGATCAGGAACTGCGGTTCGTATCCGAAAGCGGCCATCTTCGCCGTCAGAAAACGAAAATAGCCGCTTGTGAATTCTTCCATGTCCATGGGCAGCAACGTGCCGTCCAGGTCAAACATTATCGTATCGTATCTGCGATCTGTCCGAATCATTCCACGAAATCCGCCTTTACGTAAGCATCCTTGCCGTCATATTTGATCTTGGCCCAGCCTTCGGTCAGTTCTACGAATTCGAACTGCTCTCCGCGGTAAGCCACGCCCATCTTGTTGCCGGTCTCACTCGGTGTCTCACGGATATTGACGTTTTCCTTGACCGTGACTTTCCCGCTCGCGCCGATCGTGGAACCTTCTTCGGGTGCTTCCTCCACGACTTCTTCGAGATAATCCGACTTGATATATGCATTGGTGCCGTTATAAT
>JAGCXZ010000121.1 GCA_017961065.1 Lachnospiraceae bacterium | reverse complement strand
TCCTTCTGAGCTCCCAGTTTCATAAGGGAGATCAGTCTTTTGGCATCTGCTTCGGCATCGCCGACACGGATAACAATATTGCTCTTGAAGCCGCTCGCCTGTTTTGCCAAAAGGCCGGCCGGCCTGGCATGAATGCCCAACTCGTCCCGGATCACATAGGTAAAATCAACCCTCGCTTTCCCTCCTTTCTTCTTGTTTAGTCCAATGCACGGATCCGGCTCCGCAGCGAGAGGATACCCGGTGCGGAAACGGACAGTTCATCAATACCGATCTTTATAAAATACTCCGTCAGATCAGGGTCTGAGGCGAGTTCTCCGCAGATCCCGACCGGAATACCGTTATCATGTGCATTTTTCGCCGTCATCTCGATCGCTCTCAAAACAGCGGTATGGTGCGTATTCAGAAAATCCTTCAGGGCAGCGTTCTGTCTGTCCATGGCCAGTGTATATTGCGTCAGATCATTCGTCCCGATGCTGAAGAAATCCACCTTCGGAGCCAGAAGATCACTGATCATTGCCGCGGCAGGAGTCTCGATCATGATTCCAAGCTTAGGCGTCCCGATCTTCAGTCCTTTCTCTGCCAACTCCTTTTTGACTTCATCCACGATCCGCATGATCGCATCGACGCCTTCCACGGATGTGATCATCGGAAACATGATATTGATCTTCCCGAACGCGCTCGCCCGAAACAGTGCACGGAGCTGTGTTTTAAAGATCTCCGGTCTTACCAGGCACAGCCGGATCGCACGAAGACCCATGGCCGGATTCTCTTCTTTTTCAAGATGAAAATAGTCCGCCTGTTTGTCCGCGCCGATGTCCAGTGTCCGGATGATCACTTCTTTGCCGTCCATCAGCTGTGCGACTTCTTTGTAGCTTTCAAACTGCTCTTCTTCGGTCGGATAGTCTGTCCGGTTCAGATACAGGAATTCGCTCCGGAACAGCCCGATCCCCTCGGCATCAAAAGCCAGTGCCCTTTTTGCGTCTTCCACGTTGCCGATGTTGGCATAGAGACTGATCCTGCGTCCGCTCTTTGTAACGGTCTCCTTGCCGATCATCTGTTTCATCTCTTCCTGCCGGCGGTCATACTGTTCTTTCCTGTCCTGCATGTTACGAAGCGTTTCGGCATCCGGCTCGATCAGAAATCTCCCTTCGATCCCGTCGACGATACCCGTCTTGTCATTGTAGGATTCCGACAGTTCGATCCCGGTATCCACGATCGTCGTGATCCCGAGAGACCTGGCCAGGATCGCCGTGTGGGAATTCACGGATCCTTTGACCGTTACAAAAGCAAGGATGCGGCTCGTATCAAGACCTGTTGTTTCCGCAGGCGTCAGATCCTCTGCAAACAGAATGACCGGCCCGTCCGGAAGACTGATCTCTTCCGTTACGTTTTGCAGTTTCCGGATCACGCGCATGGAAACATCTTTAAAATCAGCCGCGCGTTCGTTCATGTACGAGTTGTCTTCCATGGACGCAAAGAAGGCCGCCAGTTCCTGTACTGCCCGGTGCACCGCATAGCTGGCATTGAAATGGTCTTTTTCAATCCCGTCTTTTACGGCATCCTCAAAATCAGCATCCTGCAGGAGCATGGCATGAACGGAAAAGATCATGGATTTCTCTTCTCCGACCTTCTCCCTGGCATCCTGTTCCATCTGTTCCAGATCTGCCACGGATTCATCCCTTGCCTTTAAGAATGCTTCCCATTCGGCAGCCGGATCCGAAACGGTTTCGGACTCGATCAAAAGCGGTTTCTTGATCCAGACCAGGATCTTTCCGATCGCTATGCCTGTTTGTACGCTTAGTCCTTCTGTCGTGATCACTTTGTTTCCTCTATTTGTGCGTAAGGATCATGATCGGATCCTGAACCGACACATGTCCCTCTTTCTTTTCGATCTGTGCAAAATCATCCGAATTCAGGATCAGGATGGGGGTTACGATGTCGTAGCCGTCATTTTTTACGGCTTCAAGATCCACCTCTACCAGCAGATCTCCCTTTTTGACCGTATCGCCCTGCGTGGCATGCAATGTAAAATGCTTCCCGTCCAGTTTGACGGTCTCCAGGCCGATATGCACCAGGATCTCCGCTCCTTTTTCCGTCTTTACGGCATAAGCGTGTCCCGTCGGAAAGAGCGATTCCAGAACACCGTCCGCCGGTGCGTGGAATTTGCCTTCGGCAGGCAGGATCGCTACGCTTTTCCCCAGCATTTCCTGTGAAAACGTTTCATCATTTACCGTTTCGATCGGAACGATATCTCCTTCTACGGGCGAACCGACCTCCGTTTGGCGGCTTGCGCCAAGTAATTTGTCAAACAGTCCCATAAATGCCTCCTTCCCTCTATGCTTTATTTTTAACCAGCTTCCTTAACAAAATGACAATATAGCTGATCTCATCCATTTTGATCTTCTCGTCAAACTGTTCTTCCAGATAGGTGACGAGTTTTCTGCAGATCCTCATTTCTTCCGGATAGTTCTTTTCGGTGAACTCGTAAAGTGCCTTGTCGTCACCGTCATACTGCTCCCGGAGAATGATCCGGTAGATCAGGTGCTTGAAGATCGGGATCAGATCATCGAGCTTATCGCTGTTGCCCGGGATCTGTCTGTCGAAGTCTTCCTCCAGCAGTTCAAAGATCCTTTTCACGGACTGGGTCACCGTGAAAGCCATGCTGGTCTTCTCATTCAGTTCCGCGCTGACGATATGAAGCGCGATCGATGCCGCTTCGTCTTTTCCCAGATCCTTACCGTTGGTCTTTTTGATCAGTTCGACGGCTTTCTCACCAATCCGGTACTCCTTCGGATAGAACGCTTTCACCTCAAACAGCAGTGCGTTTTCGAACATCATTCCCTTGTCGTACCTTTCCAGCGCAAAGTTGATATGATCCGTCAGCGTGATATGGATATTTTCGTTCAGTTCCGTGCGGAGTTCCTTTTTGGCAAGCGAGATGATCTCTTCGGCGATCTCCAGGTTTTCCAGTGGTAGTTTCGCGAGCAGGTCCTTAAACCGGCGGAGCTGTTCCCCGTCTTCGATCCGATAGATCTTCTCGATCTTTTTCTCATCGATCGCATCACCTTCCCGGTGTCCGAATCCAAGGCCTCTGCCGCTGACAACAACCTCTATCCCTTCGTCCATGGAGGTCACTATATTGTTGTTGATCACCTTTTTTATAATCATTTTCACTCATAAAAAAACCAGATTTTACAAATAAACGTAAAATCTGGTTTTGCCTGCCTAGCAGTAACAATCCTTCCCTTACATGACTCTAATGTATCTTTTTTACATTTTGAAGTCAATAGTTTTGTTCAATTTTTATATTTCACCCAAATAGTTACTTCCTATCTTGTGCACTATGTACAAAACCGCCCTAGATCAGCATATACAGCAGGATCAGGATCAGTCCGACACCCGCCAGTGAAAGAGCAAAGGAAAGGGATCTTGCGATGATCGCATTATTTTCCGAGATCCTGGTATGGAGCATGGCCATCCTGTGCTCCGCGTTTTCTTTTCTGGGGCGGTATTCCCATACCGTTTCATTGAGCGCATGGATCGTACGGTCTGCCCATCCGCCGAGCCAGTGTGTCAGGGCGCTTCCCTCGATCCTCTCCTGCGGAAGCTTCTCTTCCCTGAAAACAGTCCGCTTTAGCCCGACCACGATGCCGTCCACAAAGCGGTCCGCGATCCGGCAGATAAACACGCCGATACTGAGCAGGACAGGAACCAGAAAATCGACCGCCTTATCCGCGATCCGGCAGAAGAAAGTGCAGATCGCAGGCAATATCGTAAGCAGGAGCGGTCTGTAGAAATAATCCTCCAGATCCAGATATTTCGGCCATCTGTTCACGTATTCGCCGTCCTTCATCAGACACTTTCTGACGACAAAAACATAGAGGAACGCACCGATCAGGATCGAGTACAGGGCGCCTGTCAGATTCGTTACGGAAAAATAAGCGATCTTTTCCGCTTCTTCGATCCGCAGGAAATCCTGCCCGAGATCCATGATCCCGTCAGCGACCACATGGGGGAGCATGCCCGCAAGCGGCATAAAGATTGCAGGAAGTGTCAACACCACCGCAGATACAGGGTTCATGTATTTCTTCTTATCATCGAATGCTTTCTGTCTGGCCGCATCCGTATTCTGCTCCACGAAGAGCGCGATGAACAGCTTGGTCATGTATGCAACAGTGATGCCGCCACTGATGATAAAGATCCATTCGATCAGACTGATCATTCCGGTTCCGTACAGGAGCGGAGAGGCTTCTCCCTCTTCCAGCAGTTCCCTGTATTCCACGATGCTCTCATGGATCAGGGTCTTACTGACATAACCGTTCCAGAGCGGGATCCCGCCGATCCCGAGCGCGCCCATCAGGAACTGGATCTTCAGAAGTACTTTCTTTCTCCCAAAGCCCCGGATCCTATTCAGATCCAGTTCATGCAGGTTCATATATACTACGCCTGCTGCCATGAACAGCAGTAATTTGATCATGGAGTGGTTGACCATATGCATCAGGGAACCTCTGCCGGCCAGCACATTATGCACGCCAAGCAGGTCATATACCCCGATGCCGGTAAGGATAAAACCGATCTGAGAGACGGACGAGCAGGCCAGCGTCCGTTTGAGATCAACGGAAAACAGCGCCAGAAGCGCGCCGGCAAACATCGTGATCGTTCCGATCGTCAGGATCAGTGTCCCCCATCTGTCGTTTCCGTAAAACATATAGCAGCTTAAGAGCAGGATCCCGAAAACACCCGCCTTGGTCAGAATACCGGAAAGCAGGGCGGAAGCCGGTGCCGGTGCAACCGGATGTGCCTTGGGAAGCCAGATGTGAAGCGGGAAACCACCTGCCTTTGCCGCAAAGCCAAACAGCATTAGAACGCCTGCGATGAACTGGACGGCGCTCCCGTCAAAGCCGACTTTGGTCAGATCGGTCGTTCCGGTCAGAACATAGAGCATAAAGATGCCCATCAGCATGACAAGTCCGCCGATCACCGCGATCGCCAGATAGGTATCGCCTGCCCGCATCGATTCCTTGCGCTCGTCCTGGATCACCCAGACATACGAAGTCATCGACATGATCTCAAAAAAGATGAATGTCGTGAACAGGTCCGCTGACAGGAAGACGCCCACCGTTGCCAGGTAGGTCACTGCAGAAAACAGGTAGTAACGGAGTTTATTGCCGTAGTGAGCCATGTATTCCGTCGAAAAAAGCATCGAGCACGCCCACATAAAGGTCGCGATCCCGAAATACAGGACCCTGAAACCGTCCAGCTGAAACTGCAGCCCGAATCCGCATATGCTGTTTACGCCAAAAGTAATAGCTGTCATGAAAATCCTCTGCTATATTATTTTCCCGCCGCCACATTTACGAAGAACTGCGTAAACGGTGCGGAATATACGCCGAATACAAGATTAACGACCGTAAAGACCGCAAGCGGTACGAGCATGATCCAATTCGGATCCTTACAGGTTGCCACCTGCTTTTCATCAAATCCCTTCCCCGGCCAGAATGCGCGGATCACAACGCTCAACATATAGATCGCCGTTAAGAGCGCACTGATCAAGAGGGCTGCGATCCCCGCATAAGCAAGCGGATTGCCGCTTTGCACAGCCGCCTCGGCAAGGTTCCATTTGCTGATGAAGCCCGCAAACCCGGGCACACCCATCAGCGCCAGCGAGGATATGGTAAAGATGATAAATGTCCATGGCATTTTTCTGCCCACACCGTTCAGTTCATGCACGTAATGCCGGTCCGTCTGGTACATGACCGCGCCCGCGCAGAAAAAGGCGGTGATCTTCATCAGGGCATGAAAGACCAGATGAGAGAGCGCGCCGGTCATTCCGGCAGGAGACATCAGGGCACATCCGAACAGGATATAGGACAGGTTGCTGATCGTCGAATAGGCCAGCCTTCGCTTAAAGTGTGTTTCCTTCAAAGCCCTGGAACAGCCGTAGACGATCGTGATGATCGTGGCAATGAGCACAACGGACTGTGCCCAGGTCCCGCGCAGGAAATCGGCGCCGAAACTGTAGTAGGTCATTCTGATGATCGCAAATGCGCCGGCTTTTACGACCGCAACCGCATGCAGCAGAGCCGTGACCGGCGTCGGCGCAACGGATGCCGAAGGAAGCCATGAATTAAACGGGCACAGTGCGGCTTTTACGCCGAACCCGAAAAACGCGAGTACATAAATGAGCAGGAGCACGTTGGTGCGGTCACCGATCAGCTCCGGATTTAAGGTACCGCCGAACACGAAACGGTTCGTTGTTCCGTAGCGGATGATGAAGATCAGGGAAATGAAAGCGAACGCAGCGCCGCCCAGAGAATAATACAGGTATTTTCTGGATGCCAGTATCGCCTCTCTGGTCAGGGTATGCATGACAAGCGGAACCGTTACGATCGTCAGGAATTCATAGAAGCAGTACATCGTAATGTAATCTTCGGCCATGGCGATCCCCAGGGTTACGCCGTATGTCATCACAAAGAACATGAAGAAGATGTTCTCGTGCTCTTCTTTTTTCATGTATTCAAAGGAATACAGCGTTGCCAGAGGCCAGAGAAAGGCAACCAGTCCCGAGAATACCGTAGACAGGCCGTCCATGCAGAAAGAGATCGAAAGATCTCCGGTAAAATGGACCACTTCAAGCACAACCCGGCTGTCCAGCAGGATCGTCAGCAAGACAAGTATGGAATTGAGGATCACCAGCGCTTCCGTGTAAATGCACTTTGCCTGCCGGCTTTTGAATTTCACCAGCGGGATCAGAATGCTGCAGAAGATCGGAAGCAGGATCGTGATCAGCGGCAGATATTTCGTCATTTTCCTTCCTCTTTATCCGCAAAGCTTACATCAGCGTATCCGCAAGTGTTTTGAATACTCCCGTGAGCATGCCCGGCGCAATACCGAGAACGATCGTCAGGCCTGCCAGGATCAGTACCGGAACCATCATCCATAAACTGACGTGGATCCGTTTTGCTCCGCTGTCGTCAAATCCTTCTCCGGGAATGAACCCTTTGATCACGATCGGCAGAAGGTATCCGGCTGTCAGCAGGGCGCTGACAAGCAGCATGACGGGCCCCAGATACGAATAAACGGAAATGCCCTCTTCAAGGCTTCCCACACATAAATACCATTTGCTGATAAATCCGGACAGCGGCGGGATTCCCACAAGACCCATGGAAACGATCGCAAAACACCACAGCATACCCGGCATTTGTTTGCCGATGCCCGGCAGATCGTTCACGTATTCTTTACCCGTTTCATGGATAACGATACCCGCGCATAAGAACAGTGCCGATTTGATCACCGCATGGAAGATCACATGGAGCAGACTGCCCGTTAAACTTACCGGGTTCAGTAAAAAGATACCGAAGAGAATATAGGAGACCTGACTGACCGTGGAATAGGCCAGCCGTCTTTTGAACTGCTTCTCCCTGTATGCCAGCATGGATCCTAAGAAAACCGTGGCAATGGAAAGTGTCAGCAGAATATACTGAACAAAAGTGTCTCTGATCAGGTCCGGGCCCGCAATATAGAAAACGGTCCGGATGATCCCGAGTACACCGCCTTTTACGATGATACCCGATAAGAAGGCCGAAGCCGGCGCAGGCGCAACGGGATGCGCGCTGGTCAGCCATGCATGCATGGGAAGCATGCCTGCCTTTACCGAAAAGCCAAGTATCATGGACAGGACGGAGATAAGCAGGATCGTTTGATTTTCCGGCGTGACCGACATGGCAAGCACACCGCCCGGCGTAAAGCGGATCGTTTCCGCGTTCCGGTATACAAAGTACAGACCGAACAGTGCCATGTATGCACCGCAAAGGGAATAAAACAGGTATTTTAAAGCAGCCATGAGCGCTTCTTTGGTCTCGTTGTGGAAAACAAGCGGAACCGAAAGGAGCGTCATCAGCTCATAGAACAGATAAAAAGTGATCAGGTTTCCGGCAAAGTCCAGACACAGGATGACGATCAGCGTGATCACATAGAATATGGCATAGCGTTTCGCTTTTTTATCTCCTTTGAAATAGGCAAAGGAATACAGACCGCACAGGACCCAGATCAGAGCGGTGATAGCCGCAAAGATCAGGCCCATCCGATCGAAGCAGAACATGATCGGCAGTTTCTGCGTCAGATGAAACAGAACAAAAGCTTGTTCACTCATAATCTCCTCCTGTTATCCGAACGAAAGCAGTCCCCTGCTGATCCAGTCCTCAATGAATACCGAAGTGAGGCCGAGAAGCAGGTTGCAGAGTACGAATGCGATGATGACCACAGTATATAATTTCTGGTCTTTGATATGCCAGGTCGGATATTCCGAATCTTTGACCGGTGTATAGATACGAAGCACCGTCTTCATGAAATAGATCGCGTTTAAGATCGTACTGATCCCCAGAACGATCAGGGTCGGGAGCATTTTGCCTGCCGTGTTGTTCAAGGCTGCCTGCGCGAAGAGCAGCTTGGAAATAAAGCCGGAAAAGCACGGGAATCCGACCATGGACAGGGCCCCGACGGTAAACCCGACGCCGGCGATCTTGTTCCTGTACCCGGAACCCGTGATCTGTATGAACTGCCTGCTGCAGCCCGATACATCCGTAAGGCCGATCGCGGAAATAAAGAGCAGTGATTTTGTCGCACCGTGCATCAGGATATGATAGATCGAAGCGATCATCGCATCCTGCGTCCCCAGACCGATGCCCATATAGATATAACCGATCTGGGCAACCGACGAATAGGCGATCATGCGGCGGATATCGTTTTCCTTGATCGCGCTTAAGGATCCGAAGATCATGCCGGCAAGGCCGAAGATGAACAGCACGTTGACCAGTTTGTTGCTCCTGATAAAGTCAATGCCGATCACGCGGTAATAGATCTTGATCAGCAGGAAAATGTACCCTTTTGAAACCAGACTGGATAAAAGCGCGGCAGAACTGACGGTGGAATAGCCGTAAGCATCCGGCAGCCAGGCGTGGAACGGAAACAGCGCGCTTTTGATGGCAAGACCTGCTGACATCAGCGAGATCGTTACCAGAAGCGGGATCGTATATTCCCCGTTCGCAACGATCAGCTTCACCGATTCCTGAATGTTGGACATCAGCAGATGCCCGGTCAGATCGTATAAGATCACCAGTCCGACCAGAAACAGTCCGGAACCGAGCAGACTTAAGATCATGTAGCGGACTGCCGCCTCGATCGTCCGGCCGATCTGACGGATCATGATCAGGCCGCAGGCCGCGATCGTATTGATCTCTACAAACACATAAGCCGTGAACAGGTCGTTCGTATAAACCATCGCAAGCAGGGAGCTCAGCAGGAGATTGACCAGAACGTAATACAGATTGTGTTTGGTCTCTTCCACCTCTTCGTCCAGTTTCTTGCGTCCGCCCAGCATGGAAAGGAGCATGATCAGACAGAAAAAGGATGCCATACCGGCTTCCAGCGCGCCTGCCCGGATCTCATTGCCCCAGGGTGCGGGAAAATGGCCCATCATAAATGTATAGCTGCCGCCCTGCTCGTACAGGATCGCCGTCAAAAAGACGGAAGCAACCATGATCAGGCTTATGACGATCGTATTTAATACCCTTGCCGCTTTTCTGGGAAGCACGGAAGATACCGTCCCGGAAAACATGGCCAGAAAGATCGAAAAGAAGGGTATGTTCTGGTAGAACGCCATTTATTGCCCCTCCTTTTTCAGTTTCATGGATATCTCATCCAGATCCAGCGTCTGGTAACGCCTGTAGAGCCGGATCGTCAGGGAAAGCATCAGCGCTGTCACGGAAACCGAAACAACGATACCCGTCAGTACGAGTCCGGCAGGGATCGGATTGATATATGCTTCCGATGACTGCACGCCGTTTGTCACGATCGGCGCAAGCCGGCCGGTAATATACCCTTTTTCGGCAAGAAACAGATATACGGCAGAATCCATGATGTTTAAGCCGATGATCTTCTTGATCAGGTTTTTCTGAAGCAGCAGGTTCGAGAATCCGATGGCAAACAGGATCATCGCAACCGCTTCTCCGTAATTGACGAATAAATTGCTTCCCATCAGAACTCTCCTTTACGAAACATGGCATAGAAGGTATACATGGTACAGGTTACCACCATGCCGACACAGATATTCAGGACAAAGATCAGACCGCTGCTAAGGATCGCGCCGGGTGTTCCAAGCGGAATATGGCTGTGCAGTCCGTTTGCGCCCGTATAGAATGAGTAGGCCTTGGACAGACAGTAAACCGTCAGCGCGGTAAAGCAGACCCACTTATAGGTATTTTCGGTAAAGAAACGCTCGGTTTTCTCAAAACCGAAAGTCATGCAGTAAAGGATCAGACCGGCACCCATGATAGCGCCGCCGGAGAAACCGCCGCCGGGCCCCAGATGTCCGTTCAGTATCACGTAGATGCCGAATACGAGGATTACCGGTACCAGAACTTTTGCCACGGTCTGCAGGATGCTGTCGCTCTTGGGTTCGTACTTCTCCTCGTCGGTATCATCCTTCATATCGAACTCGTTGTGCATCTTTTTGTTCTTGCGCAGCAGGATCAGAACCGTGATCGTTGCGATGAACAGCACATTGGATTCACCGAATGTATCAAACGCGCGGTAATCCAGGATCATGCCCGTTACGATGTTGACCGCGCCCGTCTCCTGAAGGCCTTTTTCGATGTAACGCTCCGTTACTTCATTGTTGGCGGGATTATCTGCTCCCCCGTTTGGCGGCAGATAAGAAACCGTTAGCAGCATCACGCCGATCAGAAGCAGGATCCAGATCACGCTGCTGATCTTATAGATCAGGTTAAATGCTTTTACGCCCTTGTTCTTTTCGGTATCATACAGATCCGCATTCAGCTGCGCGTAGTCCCGGATGCGTTCTTCAAACTGCTGCCGGGATTCTTTCTGCAGTTCCTGCGGTTTTAATTCCAGGTTCCCGAGATACGGATCAACGCTTCCGTCCATCCATTCGGAAAAACGAACTTCTCTTTTCTTTTCGTGGGACGGTCTCAGTTTACTCATTCTCCTCATCCCCCTTTACCGCACGGATCCGTTTGAGCGTGACAAAGAAAAGCAGACTGGTCACGCCAGCTCCGACCGCGGCTTCCGTGATCGCCAGATCCGGTGATTCCAGAATGATCCAGATAATGGACATGATCAGACTGAATGCCATGTAAATGATGATGGAATTCAGCAGCTTTTTGGAAAAACTGACGAAGATCGCGCATGCGAGCAGGAACGCCAGCAGAATATAATTGACAATATCCATTTATTCCTCCAATCCCTCTTTGGGATCCTGTTCCGTCTCCTCTATATGCTTCGTTTCAAAATGAGAATCCGCCTTTTCGTTCGTCTCCACTTCCAGATTCATGATCAGGTGGGACGCAACCGGCGAAGAAAAACAAAGGAATACAACCACCAGCAGC
The DNA here is from genome assembly GCA_017961065.1 of Lachnospiraceae bacterium. Taxonomy (GTDB): domain Bacteria; phylum Bacillota; class Clostridia; order Lachnospirales; family Lachnospiraceae; genus UBA2868. Next base: position 17,089 of record JAGCXZ010000121.1, on the reverse strand, counting down.
AGTTTCAGGCTCGTGGCGTTGAATCCGGAATAGATGATCAGGCCGGTCATGCACGACATCATGGCGAGCGTATCCCCGATCGCAGCCGCATGCATGCGGTTCATGATAAAGGAAAACTTGTTCACGCCATACAGCTCCGTTGCAAACAGAAGCAGCCCGAATATGATGAAAACGGATGAAAGGATGATCCTAATCATTCTTCGCGCCCTCCTCTGCTTTTCTTTTCCTGTATATACCCAGAAAGATCTTGGTCAATGCCACAACTGCAATAAAGCTGATCATCGCATAAATGATGCAGATATCGGCCAGATATCCTTCCTGCATTTTGACCGCGAGCATCGCGATGATGACCATAACGATCGTTCCCATCATATTTACGGATACGATCCGGTCCGCAATGGACGGACCGATCACGGCGCGGATCAGACATACCAGGAGAAAAACAGCCAGGATTCCGATCGCTACCATCAAGATCTGATTCATATGCCTTCCTCCAGTTTATAAAGGATCTCCGCAAGGATCCCGCCGTTGATATCTTCTGTATAAGACCGCTCGAGCGCATGCACGGTATAGTTGTTTCCTTCCTGTTTGACCGTGATGGTTCCCGGCGTCAGCGTAATGGAATTTGCATAAAGAACGCGGGCGATATTCGTTTTGAAATGCATGGTGAACGTGATCAGGACCGGTTCGATCTCATAGCGGTTTGTCAGGATCCATTTGGCCGTGACCAGATTCGCCTTGACGATCTCCACGAACAGGGCTGCCACAAACCAACAAAAAATGCCTGTCTTTTTGATGCACATCAGGTCTTTTCTGACCGAAAAGTCCATGAATCTACACGCAAAAAGATAGACAGCTGCTGAGATCACGATTCCGAAAAATGCAATTTCCCATGTAAGTGCGCCGTTAAATATTACCCAGGCCAGAAACAACAACAGAAACATTTTGAGTCCTCTTGTAATTTTTCACAAACATTCCGTTGTATTATACAACATTTTTAATAGGAAATTAAAGGTCTAATTTTCTTGTCTTTTCCTATATTTTTTTTTACAATGGATGGGAAGTATCTGAAATCTGATCGGACGGAGAAATAACATGGAACAGCGGCAACGCTTGTATTATCTGGATATGGTAAAAGGACTGGCCATCATTCTGGTCGTTCTGGGACACATTGAGTATATCTCCGATCCTTTAAGAACCTGGATCTCGTCCTTTCACATGCCGGTATTTTTCATTGTATCCGGCATGCTGCTCTCGCTCAAAAAGGAAAATGAGCGTGATTTTGCCGAGATCCTGCCCAAAAAGATCCGCGGCCTGCTGATCCCGTACTTCTGGTTCAGCCTGCTCTATTTTGTGATCGATATCCTCAATGTCATTCTGCATAAGATCACTCCCCTGACTTTTGTGAAGGATCTGATCGCTTCGCTGACGTTTTACGGCGTATCGGTCCTGTGGTTCTTACCCGCCCTTTTCATCGCGGAAACGGGATTTCTGTTCCTGTACAAAAAACTGCCTCTCGTGTTCTCCCTGAGCCTGGTCTTTTTTCTGGCGATCGGTGCTTATCTGGTCCAGATCATCCTCGGAAGCGTTTATACGGCGCATGAATCCTCGCTCCTGATCACTTCGCTGATCGACTTTGCCCGCGTGTTCATCAGAGGCATCATTGCGATGTCCTTTGTCTGCATCGGTTTTATCGCGTTCCCCGATATCTCGAAAAAGAAGGAATTCTCGCTCCTGCAGCTGATCCTGGGCATCGTGTTTTTCCTGCTGAATCTGATCCTGTCCCAGAAAAACGGCTGCATTGATTTTCACTATATCATTCTTGAGAACGTTCCGCTGTTCTATCTGTGCGCGATCCTGGGTTCATTTGCCCTGATCCTGATCTGTAAGAACATGAAGGAACTGAAGCCGCTGGCGTTCTTCGGTAAAAATTCCCTGATCGTAATGGCCACGCACGTGAACACCTATGTTCTGTACGCCGCCATCCTGATCTCCTGGCAGATTGACAGAATCGTTACAAGGGCCAAGAGTTATATATTCATCTTCAATATCATGGCTTTTACTTTCCTGTTTGAAGCCATGATCATTGTGATCATCAACCGGTTTTTCCCGTTTGTTCTGGGTAAGGGATCATTCTTATGCCGCAAAAAAGACTCACCTACTTCGACACAGTAAAAGGGATCGGTATCTTTCTGGTACTTCTGGGGCATTTTCAGGGAGAGTGGTTTTTCTCGCTTTCCCCCTATGTTTCCCCGCTCTGTACCTGGATCTTTTCGTTCCATATGCCGCTGTTTTTCATTGTATCCGGCATGCTGATCCATTACCGCAGGGATACGGAAAAGGACTTGAAGGATCTTACTTCACGGCGGTTTTATTCGATCATGATCCCGTATTTCTGGTTCAGCCTGATCTATCTTCTGATCGTTCTCTATGCGCTGATCCGGGGATCCGTCACCGTTCATGTTCTGTTTGAGCAGATCTGGTATGTTCTGTCCATGTACGGTATGAACGTACTGTGGTTCCTGCCTGCCCTCTTCGGCGGAGAAATACTGTTTTTGTTAATATACAAGCGCTTTGTCAAAATCACACCGTTGATCGTTCTTGTGCTTACGGGTGCCGCGACTGCCGCAAATTATGCGCTGTCTTCTTTATCCGCAGACGTTTTCCCGTGGAAGTATCTGAAGGAATTCGGGATCACGCTGCTGCGCCCCGTTTTTGTATGCGTGTTCATAGCCGTCGGGTTTTATATCTATAAGCTGTTCCGGGAACGGGAAAAGTATTGTCTTCCGGAACTGCTTGCGGGACTTGCGCTGATGGCGGTCAATATCTTTGTGCATCCGCTCAACAGAGCCGTGGATTTCCGCTCACTGGTCCAGGGAAATCTTGCTTTTTACTACATTGCGGCCGTTACCGGATCGGTCGGACTGATCCTGATCTGTAAGAATCTTCCGGCCATCAGACCGGTTACTTTCTGGGGGATCAATTCCCTGATCGTAATGGCTGTACATAACAACGAAACCGTTTTATATCTTGGCATGAAGCTTGCCATGATCATAAATCAGTATATAACCAGGGCAAGAGGATATGTCAGCTATCTGGTCGTAACGATCGTGATGGTCGTTTACACAACCCTGATGATCCTGCTGATCAACCGGTTTTTCGGCTTTCTTGTGGGAAAGCCCTCCCCGTTTGACCGGCTGCTGAAGAAGAAAAAGGAAGCATAAACAAAAAACATATGAGACTCAGAAACATCAGCGGTTCCAGGGAGATCATAGCAAACTGTCCGTTTGTTCTCCATGAACCGGAACAATATAAAGGTCATTTCCGGGACAGGGTCTTTCAGAATGACCGCGAGATCCATATCGAGATCGGCATGGGAAAGGGCCGGTTTATCATGGAACTGGCAACGCTTCATCCGGAGATCAACTATGTCGGGATCGAAAAGTATTCATCGGTCCTGCTGCGTGCGATCCAGAAGATGGAAAAACTGGAACAGCCGCTCCCGAATCTGGTCTTTATCCGGATGGATGCGGAAGATATCACGGATGTGTTTTCGCAAAACGAGGTTTCCAGGATCTATCTGAACTTTTCGGATCCCTGGCCCAAAGACCGTCATGCCAAGAGAAGACTTCCCTCACGGGGATTTCTGCACCGCTATGAGCAGATCCTTGTTCCGGAAGGTGTGGTGGAATTCAAAACCGATAACGCGGATCTGTTTTCCTTTGCCCTTACCGAGGCTCCGGAAGCGGAATGGAAGATCCTTAAGTCCACACAGGACCTGCACGCAGACAAAGAAATGTCTGAAGGAAACATCATGACCGAATATGAGGAACGGTTTTCCGCCGCAGGGAATAAGATCTGTAAATGTGTGCTTTCCCGCGTTCTCACAAAGCTTTTCGTGGGCTTTCTGCTCTCATCCCTTCTGTTGACCGAGACAGTCAAAGCCGTGAATACCGTGCCTACGGAAGAGCAGGCTGCCGCTGCGGAAGAACGTAAAAAAATGCGTGTGGAGAGCAATGAGATCGAAGGCTGGCCGGAAGGTCCGCTGCTCGGTGCGGAATCCGCTATTTTGATGGAAGCGGATACCGGCGCGATCCTGTACGAAAAAAACATTCATGCCAGACTGTATCCGGCCAGTACCACAAAACTCATGACCGGACTTCTGGCTCTGGAAAACTCCACAATGGAGGATGTTGTAACTTTCTCCAAGGATTCGATCTTCAATATCGAAACTTCGTCGAGCCGGATCGGAATAGACGTGGGAGAGAAACTTACCATGGAACAGTGTCTGTACGGCCTGCTCCTTGGTTCTGCCAACGAAGTGGCTTATGCGATCGCCGAACATATCGGCGGAACCTATGATCATTTCGTGGAGATGATGAATGAACGCGCGGCTGCGCTCGGCTGCACGGATACGCATTTTGCGAATGCAAACGGACTGCCGCAGCCGGATCACTATTCCTCCGCATATGATCTTGCACTCATTGCCAGAGAATGCTTCCAAAATGATTCTCTTGCAACGATCTCCGGTTCGACCAAATATACGATCCCGCCCACAAACAAGCAATCGCAGGAGCGCCCGCTTGATAACCATCACCTGATGCTTCCCGGATTCAAGTATGCGTATGACGGCGTGATCTGCGGCAAAACAGGTTATACATCCGATGCCAGGCAGACGCTTGTAACACTGGCCCAGCGGCAGGATATGCGTCTGATCTGCGTGATCATGCGCGAAGAAGCTCCCGACCAGTTCCTGGATACGCAGAAGCTCTTCGATTACGGTTTTAATCAGTTCCGTAAGATGAATGTTTCCGAATATGAAAAAAGTTACACCTTAGACAGTGCAACTTTTTTCCATACCAATCTGGATATCATCGGTTCTTCCAAACCGATCCTTTCCATCAATCCGCACGGATATATCGTGATCCCCAAGATCCGTGAGTTTACGGATGCCGGTGTTACCATATCATATCTGGACCGCAACACGAAGGAAGTGGCGCTTTTGACTTACGACATCGGCGGACATTTTGTCGGTGAAACCACGATCGATTATGCGGACAACAATGTCAAAGCCTTTGAATTTGCCAACATTCTGGTCGAATCCGGCAAGATCATACCGCAGAACGTGGAGCCCGATCACAAGATCATCTTCATAGATATCCGGAAGATCGTTATCCGTATCCTGTTCTGCCTGATGTGCGTCTTTGCCCTTCTGCTGGTTCTCTACGGGATCCGTAAGTATATCACTTCCGACTTCAGAAGGCAGCGCATGAAGCGCAAGAGATTCCGGAAATGGAATAAAAAGCTATTTTAAGCGCGCTTTCTCTTTATGCAGTTTTCTCTTTTCGGCACGCTGTTTTCTGAGCTTGTCCTGTTTTTCCCATATTTCCGCCGCTTCTTCGGGTGATATGAGTTTCAGGGTTTTGACAACGTAAACATTTCCGTTGTCTATTTTTTTCATCCGGACCTTTCCCTTTAAGAATCCGTGCCTTTTGCAGTATGACAGGCTGTAATAGTGCTTTCCGTTTACGGAAAACCATTTGATCCGCTTCTTGGCGGTTCTGCCGCAGACATAGCATTTTGTCGAAGAAACCGTCTTGTCCTCCAGTGCCGCGGTTTTATCCGCAAACTCCCTGGAGATGTATTTGGCATAAGTCTTGAATTTTACCCTGACTTCTTCGCGTTTATTCTGCGGGACCATGAAAACATCATAGGATACATACCGCTCCACTGACGGACAGTGCCGGTTGATCTCCATGAATACTTTGGATGTATAGTAGGCATCGCTGTAAGCCCTGTGGAAAGGGATGTCCTTTTCGATGTGCAGATAATCCACAGCGTATTCCAGGGCACGCCTCATTTTTCCGTCTTCATAGGCCAGCGAAAAGAATTTCTGAATATCATAGTATTTCAATGGTCCCGCAGACAACTCATCCATGCCGTAGTAGCACATGTTCTTCTGCAATTCGGTCAGATCGAGTGTTCCCCAGATGCAGAAAATATAGTTCCTTCCGCACCATTTTAAGAAGTCCTGCATGACTTCCGGAAACGCTTTGCCTGCTTCCAGTTCTTCAATATCCACATGAACGATCTTAGAGGTCATAAAGTGGATCGAATGATAGATCTGCGGCTTGATGATCTGTTCAAAACGGTCAACGATCTCGAATTTCCGATTCAGTTTGACCGCTCCGATCTCAACGATCTCAAACGGCAGTTCATAATCATTTTTGCCGGAAGACTGGTTCCATTCCAAATCCAATACGATGTAATTCATAGAAATCATTATACTATTACGGGTAGTAATATTCTATAAGAAAATGGATTTTTTCGGGCAGTCCCGTTTCGATCTCATAGCGCAGAACCTCTGCTGTATCAAACGGTTTCAGGCGCTCGATGTGTACCGCGAGATCATATAGTCTGAGCAGGTTGTTCTTACTGATCTTTGCGGAATAATAATGCATCAGATAGTCTGTCAGAAACAGCAGGTTCTCCATGCATCCCTCATAGGTATTCCGCTTTCGTTTCCTCCTTGCGCAGACCGTCAGATAGAACCGGACCGATCTCTCGATAAAAGAAAAAATGTCCTGAACATCTCTGTTGCTCAGGACGGGAACTTCGTTCATCAGGTTTTCCAAAAAATCCAGGTACAACGCCCGTTCCCGATCTGTCAGTTCTTCGCTTTCCCCCTTTCTTGCTGTTCTGAAAAAAAGCATGATTGCTCTGTTCATAGATAGATGCCCCCCTTCTTTTGTACATTTTTTCGGGGCTATCATAACATGCCTTTTTTGCGAATTCGAGACCCCGGCTCCCTGTACCGTTATCACCGGACCCGCAAAAAACCCTCGCCACCCTGATCAGATCCGGCAGCGAGGGTATTCTTTTGTCAGTTTCCGCTTATGTCCATGGCTGTTCTTCTTTTTCTGTACAGGGTATATGCCTGATAGATCACCAGAACGGATAATGCAATTCCAAGTACAAAATCAGCTATATATCCGTTTGTATTTGCAATAGCTCCCTCATAGGTAGCCAGGGAATTATTTATGGTATAGAATCTTTCCTCCTGAAATCTGCCGATAAACAGGCAGACTGTATCAATTATCCTCAGAACGGTGGCAATCGTCAGCAGATTCACCCATAATTTGCGCTTCCCGCCCAGTATAAAAAACCGTAAGGAAGCGATCGCCCCCAGAACGCACGGTATGACAAAGGACCACAGGTTGCTGAATACACTTTGAATGATACTCATATAGTGTATTCCGAAAATACCGGATCCCTCACCGAACTTTTTCAGGTTAGGATCCGATGCGGCTTTGACCGCCTGGACATAATTGGGTATATCCCAGTATAATCTGACCCCGCCGTACAATATCAGATGTGCCGTAAAAAACGTGAACAATATGATCCCGATCTTCTTTGGCGTCAATGTATCTTTTACCGCATGATATATTCCGTAAATAAAGATCATGATATATATGATACGCTCCAGATTGACCAGGTTGTTGGTTATATCAAAAGGCACCAGTTCAAACCTGTCATAGGCCTGAATATAGAGCAATGCGATTTCTACAGCCAGCTGCATAAAAACAGACAGCACGATAAACGCATACAACACACTTGTAATATTATTAATCGTCTTATTCTCCACTACGGGGGTTTTCTCCACCATTTTCGTCATCTCCTTTCCGGATAAAAGGTCGTCAAGGCTAACACTCAGGATCCCGGATATTCTCTTCAATGTAATGATATCCGGATAGCGCTCACCGCACTCCCAACGGGAAACAGTCTGCCTGGTCACATATAATTGCTCAGCCAGGGATTTCTGCGTCAGTCCGTTTTTTTCTCTTTCGTTTCTGAGTTGTTCTCCGAATTCGACCATAAAAATACCGTCCCTTTCAAATCGTTTTCACCTGCAGATGTTGCATTCAGTATCTCGCAACTTTTTCTCCTTTTCAAGAAAAAACCAACAAAAAACGGGGTTCCATAATGGTACCCCGTACAAATAGCGTCCGCGAGAGGGCGCTGCGTGCCGGCGGCACGCGTTTAGCGCGGACCGGAGCGGAGCGGAGACTGAACCTCCAGGTTCGTGTCATCCGCGACGCCAAATGCAAAAATACCCGGGATTTCCCGGGTATTTCTGCATTTTCCGTCCGCGAGAGGATTCGAACCTCCGACCTACCGCTTAGGAGGCGGTCGCTCTATCCAGCTGAGCTACGTGGACAAATATCGGATCCGGTCCGGTTTGGAGCGGATCCTCAAGTATTATATCATATTACTGCCTGAACCGCACAACTAAACTGCATATTCCAGTTTTCCCTGCAGCCAGATGTTTCCTTTGAATCTTCTCCCGATCTGCGGTTCTCCGAGAAGATCCTTTTCATTGATGCATACCGTAACGGACATCCCGTTGCAGTTTAAAACCAGAACATAGATCTTCTCCTGCGTAAGACGGTTCGTCTCCAGCGTGATCTCTTCGATCTCTCCCATAATGGAATACTGATCGCACTCGATGCCGCAAGGCATAAAGAATGTATCGACAAGCGAGAAGACATCCTCTTTCAGGATCTTTTTCGATATCATGGTATAGGTATCGATCTCATCCAGCGTCAGATTTTCCAGTGCATCTTCATCCCCGTGTCTGGCCGCTTCGATCAGCTGTGTTCTGGCAAGCGAAGTCTCCTTGATCTTTCTGCGCTCCGTTTCGTTCTTAAGGATCGGCAGCATGATCTTGCCCTGCAGCGACAGACCCGAAAAATACAGCGGTATGGGACCGCGCGTCGGATTCTTCTTCACGCTGTCCTTCATATATGCCATTCCGTTCTGTAAAAAGAAGATCAGCGATACGCCGATACGATTGTCCTCACAGATCCCGCCGAACGATTCCTTGTCAGCGTGGCGCTCGATGCCGGCTTCCTCATTGGTACTGATGTTTTTCCCGATACAGATCGGGTAGTAAAAATCAAGCATCAAATGGTCACCATCATCCAATTCACCGCGGAGCATCATTCCGGTGGATTCGGAAAACATGGTGTGATATTCAATTAAAATATTACCCTGTTCCGTTTCAATGTAATCTTTCTCATCCGGTTCTTTCACGATCCGGCTCAAGAGTTCTTTGACCTCTTTTTTGTTTTTGATCTCACTGAAACCGACAGCTCTTAAATACTGGTGCAATTTCTGTCCTCTATTCTATCTCTTTTTCGATGGCGATATCCCGCCGCTCTGCCAGGTTGACGATCTTTTCATCCTTTAAGAGCTTAATGACCGGACTGTCCGGAAAATGCTCGTTCTGTTCGATCACAACCGCTTTATCTCCCGTTGTGGTCATAACGAGTGTTCCCACGGGATAAGCAGCAACAAACTGCAGGAAAATATCAACCACTCTGCCGTCAAAGTAAATATCTTTGTATTTGTTCAGATATCTGATCGCATCCGATACATGAACCTGCTTGTATCCAATCCCGCAGATCATATCATCAAATGCATCACAGACGGATACGATCCTGACTTCGGGCGGGATCGTTGTCTGTTTTAACGGATAACCCGTGCCGTTCATGCGCTCGTGATGGAACAGGATGATCTTTTTGGCCGTGGAACTCATCCATTTTTCCTTCTCCACGGAAGAAAAACCGTACACGGTGTGTTTCTTGAATTCAAACAGGTTTTCCGGCGTAAAGCTGTTGGGATCCTTATCCTTATAGTCGACCGAAATATACTTCAATCCCAGATCATGCAGCAGTGCGCCCACGCCGATGGAATGCACGTATGTCTTATCGATATTCATTTTGATCGCGCAGATCACGGACAATCCCGATACGGTGATCGCATGATCATACAGGTTCGCGCTTCTTTCCTTGATATCAAAGACCTTTTCCGCGATCTCATCGTTCCGGAAGATATCTTCGATGATCGCCTCCGCGGTTTTTTCGATCTCCTGCAGGGATTCGTTATCCTTGCAGACATATCCGTCCAAAATCTTCTTTACTTTTTTCTGGCAGTCCGCCTGCAGTTTTTCCTTGATGATCTCTTTCGGTTCCTGTTTGATCAGATCTTCGTCAAAAATACTGACTTCCTCAATACCGTTTTCTTTCAGACGTTCGATCTGCATGGGGTGAACACATGTTCCCTCATAGAAAAGCATCTCACCTTGTGCTGTTGATACGGGCGCCGCCAGATACTCTCCGCCTTTTAATGCCTCAACCTTTACGGATTTCATCTGCCTACCTCTCTTTGAGCATTCTTTTCACTTCTGCCCGCATCTTCCTGCAGTGCCAGCGTTAAAGCTTTCTTTTCTTCATCTCCCAAAGAGATCGCGCATTCTCCGTTGATGATCTCCTTCGTATATACATAGCATCCGTCCGAACTGTGCACGGAATTCAGAATAAATCCGGTGGAGTTATCATTTAACATGGCTATGCTGAAACTCAGCTTTCCGCCCATTTCCTTGAAGGCATCGTACTTCACGATCCCGACTCTCTGGTATGTTTCCTTGAGATTGATCATGATCCGCTTGATGTCTTTCCTGCTCTTCTCGGATGTGGTCTTCAGTGTCTGTATATCTTCAAAAACACTTGCGATCTGCTCTTCCAGGTTCTTTCCCTTTTTCCCCTGCATGAAGATATCATAACTGGTTTTGATCCTGCCGTATCTGATCAGTAATACAAACAGACAGATGGCCATAATGACAATGACCAGAAACAGGATGATAAACAGGATGCCCGGATCGGCATTTATGCCGAGCGCGTTGAATATTCTACTGTCCATTTTCCATACCCCTTATTACTGTTATTCTTCCGTCACTCCCATAAAGATATCGGTCAGTCTCTCCAGGTCTTCTTTGGAGTAGTAGTCGATCTCGATCTTTCCTTTTTCAGCATCCTTTGCATGAATGCATACCTTGGTTCCCAGAGAGATCTTCAGTTTTTCTTCCAGATCCCGGTAGAGAAAATCAAGTTCCGTATCTTTCCCGTTTCCCTTATCCTTCACGGGATCATTCAGTTTCTTGACATACTTCTCTGTATCACGAACTGAAAGCTTTTCGTCAAAAACCTTTAATGCAGCATTATACTGTTTCTCAGGATCCTCGACCGCAAGCAGTGCTCTGGCATGTCCCGGAGAGATCATGTCACTGATCACCATTTCCTGAACCTGATCTGTCAGCTTCAGTAATCTGATCGTATTCGTGATCGCGGTCCTGCTCTTGGATACTCTTTCCGCGATCTCGTCCTGTGTCATCTTGAACTCTATCATCAGACGTCTGTATGCCACAGCTTCTTCGATCGTATTAATATCTTTCCTTTGCAGGTTTTCGATCAGAGAGATCTCCAGGATCTCCTTGGGTGTATAGTCCCTGATGATAACAGGTACTTCTTTTAATCCGGCAAGTCTTGATGCTCTCCATCTTCTTTCACCGGCAATGATCATATAATGATCCTTGTCTTTTTTATCCTGTACAAGGATCGGTTGGATCACGCCATGCTGCTTGATCGAATCCGTGAGTTCCTGTAATTCATCTTCGTTAAATGTTTTACGTGGCTGTTCCGGATTCGGCTCCACCAGAGATATCTTTACATACTCTACGCCGCCGCCGTTTTTTGATTTTTTATGATCTTCTTTTTTTACCGGTACCGCTTCCTGGGGGATCAGCGCGTCCAGTCCTTTTCCCAAACCTCTTGCTGCCATGATGTCTCCTCTATTTGTTTTGTTCTATGATTTCCTGTGCAAGCTCACTGTATTTCTCAGCGCCGACCGACTTCGGATCATACATGCAGATCGGCTGTCCGTAACTCGGCGCTTCCGCAAGTCGCACATTTCTGGGGATCAATGTATCGTATACTTTCTGCTTCAGGTTCGCTTTTACATTATCAACGACCTGTGAAGACAGATTTGTTCTGGAATCATACATGGTAAAGACTACACCGTCCATTGTCAGATCGGGATTCAGTCTTTCCTTTACCAGGTTGATCGTATGGATCAGCTGGCTGAGTCCTTCCAGAGCATAATACTCACACTGGATCGGAACGATCACGGAGTCAGCTGTCGTCATCGCGTTGACTGTCAGCATACTTAAGGAAGGCGGACAGTCTATGATGATAAAATCATACTCCGATCTGATCCAGTCCACTTCGCGTTTCAGTTTGTATTCTTTTTTGTCTACGCCGATCATTTCGATCTCAGCACCGGCGAGATTTACATTGGCCGGGATGACTGACAGATTTGGGATCGCATCCTTGATGATCACATCCTGTACGGAACATTCACCGAGGAGCAATTCGTATATGGTGTTTTCCAGTTCGTTCTTGTCGATGCCGTATCCGCTGGTTGCATTTCCCTGTGGATCACTGTCGATCACAAGTATTTTCTTTCCTTTTTCTGCAAGTGCTGCAGACAGGTTGATCGCCGTTGTTGTTTTTCCGACGCCGCCTTTCTGGTTGGCTATTGCTATGATCTTTCCCATTTCAATTCCTTTTCTTTCGATTTTAGTTTTTCTATAACAGTATATCCTATGCCATTTCTTATTTCAATATTTCGGTTTCACGTGAAACATTTTTCTGATTTGTTTTCGCATAATGATTTGAGCACAAGATAATGTTTCACGTGAAACATTTTGAAACTATATCTAGTGTATGAATTGGATTTCTTTTCAATGTGATGATCCGTGAAACAAATTTCAGTGGTCGGAATCCATCAATTCCGTGATCAGAAGAAGGAGATTTTTGATCTCCATCTTGGCACGCTGTACATCCGAATCAATAAAATGATAGCAGTTGTCCAGTTTCTTCTGGATCTTCTCAAGATCATCCCGGTAGGATCTGGCAGAGATTTCTGCCGAAGTAACAGAGTCGCCCTGGGCTGCCTGAAAATCACCGGGCGCGGAATTGTCCGTGAAGATCCCCTCGTTCCTTTCCATCAGGTCACAAAGGTACCTCATCTTTTCTGCACGCTTGGAATAATACCGGTAGTCCCGTTCCGTTTCCCGGTTCTGCTTATCAAGTTCCTCCCGCTCCTTTTTCATGACGGAAACTTTATCATTCTCAGAAGCAATATGCCGTCTGGGGGAGAACACTTTCATCTCAACATTTTCCGTTCTTGAGAGCAGACGGATCTGCTGGTCCATCTCTTCAAGCCGGGAGCAGTTATTGTCATATTTCACTTTTAACTTCATTTCTTCTTTGCTGAATTCATCACACAGTTCCGTGATGATCTGCTGTGCTTCATTTCTGTAATAGTGATTATCCATATTTTCACCTCCGGTAAACGGATCGCACTAACCGATAAGCGGATCTTTGGAAGGAGTACCTTCCTTGCGCGGATACTTCTTTGGTGTGGCAGAAATCTTTTTGATAAAGATCAGCGTACGTTTCAGATCGGAAGAGGGCAGTGTAAAGGATGAAACATGATCGACCTTGCCCCCGAGTAAAGAGATCGCATGCTCTGCTTCCGAAAGTTCCGCGTCAGTTTTTTCGGACTTGTAAGGAATAAACCATCCGTCCCGTCTGACATAAGGAAGACAATATTCGGAAAGTGTAGTCAGGTTGGCTACTGCTCTTGGCAAACAGAGATCAAACTGTTCCCGGAACGCATCATCATGTGCAAGAGTTTCCGCGCGTGCATGAATAACACGGACCCCTGTCAGCTTCAACTCATCAACAACTGCATTCAGAAAGCGAACCCTCTTCTGAAGAGAATCAACCAAAGTGATCTGCAGAGAAGGAAATGCGATCTTCAGCGGCAGTCCGGGAAATCCGGCTCCGGTTCCAACATCTATCAGAGTCTGGTCAGAAAATTCCATATAGGAAGCCGGCGCAAGACTGTCGACAAAATGTTTTAAGATCACTTCGTCCCTGTCTGTAATGGTCGTCAGGTTCATAACGGAATTCCATTCGATCAGCATGTCATAGTATTTTTCAAATGTCCGGATCTGATCACCGGATAATTCCATATTCCAATTCTGTAAAAGAGCGTTGATCTGTTCCATGCTCACCGCCTGTTCCTCTGTTCCAGGTATACAAGCAAAACCGAAATATCCGCAGGGGAAACACCTGAGATCCTGGAAGCCTGTCCGATCGAAGAGGGTGCGTAGTCATGCAGTTTCTGCATGGCCTCTTTGCGTAATCCCTTTACATCATAATAATCCAGATCGGAAGGCAGTTTCTTATTCTCGAGTTTTTTGAAAGCTGCAACCTGTTTCTCCTGACGACGGATATATCCTTCGTATTTGATATTGATATCAACCTGCTCGACTACATCGTCCGGTAATGTTTCACGTTCAACATCTATTTCCGAAACAGCCTCGTAGTCAAGTTCGGGACGACCGATCAGCTCATAGAGACTGGCCCCCGATTTCAAAGGAGTGGAATCATACTTTTCCAAAAAATGCTGAACATTATCGTTGTTTCCGACAAAGGTATGTTTGAGCCGGTCGATCTCTTTCGTGATCGCTTCTTCCTTTTTCAAAAGTGCCTGATATTGTTCTTCGGAGATCAGTCCGACCTGATATCCGATCCTTCTGAGACGGAGATCCGCATTATCCTGTCTTAACAGGAGACGGTACTCCGAACGCGAAGTCATCATTCTATATGGTTCAATGTTTTCTTTCGTAACAAGATCATCGATCAGAACGCCAATGTATCCTTGCGAGCGATCGATAATGATCTGCTCTTTACCCAGAACAGACATGGCTGCATTGATACCCGCGATGATACCCTGTGCCGCTGCCTCTTCATAACCGGAACTGCCGTTGAACTGACCGCCGCTGAACAGATTATGGATTGCCTTGAATTCCAATGTCGGCAGAAGCTGTCTCGGATCGATACAATCATATTCGATCGCATATGCATTTCTTACGATCCTGCAGTTCTCAAGTCCGGGAACAGTTCTGTACATCTTAAGCTGAACATCTTCCGGAAGTGAGGAAGACATCCCGCCGACATACATTTCATTTGTATGGATTCCTTCCGGTTCAATGAAAACCTGGTGCTTATCTTTTTCCGCAAAACGGACAACCTTATCTTCGATCGAAGGGCAATACCTCGGACCGGTTCCTTCGATCACGCCGGCAAACAATGGAGACCTGTCAAGATTATCCCTGATGATCTCATGCGTTTTCTCATTGGTATATGTCAGATAGCAGGAGATCTGTTCTTTCTGGATGCTGTCCGGATCCGTTGAAAAGGAAAATGGAACGATCCTTTCATCACCGAACTGTTCCGTCATTTTGGAAAAATCGAGAGAGCGGCGATCCATCCTTGCGGGTGTTCCCGTTTTAAATCTCTGTAATTTGATACCGGCCTTTTGCAGAGATTCCGAAAGTGAATTTGCGGACTGTAATCCGTTCGGTCCCGTATGCGTGATCGTCTCACCGCAAAGACAGCGGGCCTTCAAATATGTTCCTGTACAGAGTACAACAGCTTTTGCATAATAGACACCGCCGGTTGCGATCCGTACGCCTTTCACACAATGGTCTTCCGTGAGCAGTTCAACAACTTCTGCCTGCTTGACCATGAGATGATCCTGGTTTTCGAGAACCTGACGCATGGACATGGAGTAATCCAGTTTATCGGCCTGCGCCCGGAGGGAATGAACTGCCGGACCTTTGGATGCATTCAGCATCTTGGACTGGATAAAAGTCTTATCGATATTCTTACCCATTTCACCGCCAAGCGCATCGACTTCCCTGACAAGATGGCCTTTGGAACTTCCGCCGATATTCGGATTACACGGCATCAGAGCAATACTGTTTATACTGACCGTGAAAACAACCGTTTCCAATCCCAGTCTCGCACAGGCCAGAGCAGCCTCACATCCGGCGTGACCTGCTCCGACAACCACAATATCAACATTTTCGGAAAAAGCCTGTTCCATATTATTTTCCCGTACAGAATTTCGCAAAGATCTCATTGATCACATCATCTTCGACCCGTTCCCCGGTGATCAGGCAAAGATCATCATAGGCATTGGTCAGGTCGATCGAGAAGAAGTCTTCCGGAAGACCTTTCTCTATACTGTTCAGCACTTCCGATAAACTTTTGACTGAATCAGTCAATAACTGGAACTGCCTTTGATCCGTTATGAATAATTCATCGTTATAGGAAAGCATCCCGTTGATGAATTCTTCTGTAATATAGTCCTTGAAGGCTTCAAATCCGGTTTCCTCTTTGGCCGAGATCTCTATGATCCTGTGGTCCGTGTACTTCCGGATCTCATCTTCCGTAACAACATGCTTCAGATCACTTTTATTAAGAAGGATCAGAGCCTTTTTGTCACTGATCAGGGAAAAGACAAGCTGATCCGATTGGTCGAGCGGAATGGATGCATCGATCACCATTAAGATCAGATCCGCGTCTTCTGCGATCTTCTTGGATCTGTCAATGCCGATACTTTCCACGAGGTCCTGCGTATCATGGATCCCGGCTGTATCGATCACATGGAGAGAGATCCCGTTGATCATAACCTGTTCTTTCAGGGAATCCCTGGTGGTGCCCGCAACTTCCGTTACGATCGCACGGTCCTGACCGAGCAGCGTGTTCAAAAAGGATGATTTTCCGACATTCGGTTTTCCCAGGATCACCGTTTTGATCCCTTCCGAAATGATCTGTCCGTCCCGATAGGAATCCGCCAGTTTGGACAGGATTTGAATCAGATCTGAAACTTTGCTCTTTAGGCGGTCCGGATAGTCTGTCAGGTCGTAATGTTCCGGATCATCCAGAGCGGATTCGATATACGCGATCTCAAAAAGGATCTTATCCTTGCAGTCTTTTAAGAGTTCGCCCAGCTTTCCGGTCAGCTGGCGCAGGGAATTCTGCATCGCGTACTCATTTTCAGACCGGATCAGATCGATGACCGCTTCCGCTTCAGACAGATCGATCCTGCCGTTTAAGAAAGCTCTCTTTGTGAATTCACCGGGATCGGCGGCTCTGGCACCGTTCTTCAGAACGGTTTCCAGTATCCTGTTCATGATCAGGATGCCTCCGTGGCAATCGATCTCGACCGTGTCTTCTCTGGTAAAACTTCTCGGAGCCCTCATCGGAACGAGCAGGACTTCATCGATCATCTTATCATCATCATAGATATAACCGTAATAAACCCGGTG
>JAGCXZ010000120.1 GCA_017961065.1 Lachnospiraceae bacterium | reverse complement strand
TTTTTTTAATACTTTTCTTATCTCGTATAAAGCATTTCTGTATTTCCGGGTTTTCAGTATTCTGTGTACCTTTGCCGTTCCCTCTGAGATTAAGCCAAAGCGATCACTATAGTAGATGCTTTTAGCATACGCGGGACGATAATGAATTCCACCTTCAGAAAACTCAAACCGTAGAGTAGACGGGTAAGCACCCATCAACCTATCTGCTATGGTATCTTCATAGGTCCCCTCTACCATCACTTTACGCCCACCTGAAACAAACAGGTAATCCGATTGCTTTAGTTGATAGTTGTGGTTGTTCACAAGAACATGCATTCTTTGCGCCAGTACGCAAAGCCTTCCAAAAAGAGTTGTCTGTTTCACATGATGGTGACAATCAACTGCATCCTTTACCGAAAAAATCCGTTGCATGATAAGAAAACGAAACAGCGTCCAATAAGGATACCCTGCTATTTTTTTATTATTCAGATCATACCTGTTTTCGATTTCCAGTATTTTGTCCAAATTCATTACAGTCCCTCCAACCAAATCACCATATCATGAATTTCTTTCTCTGATATAGGCCAGAATTGCTTCCGCCAGTCGTTTTGACCCATCTGCTACACCAAGTTCTCGCATTCTGCGTTCCATTTCTTTTGTTCTATCAGGATTCCGATGATACCACAGAAGCTTTTGAACGATCAAGCGGCCAATAAACTCTTCCGTTCTGGCATCTCCTGCATACTCCATAATCCTTTGTTTTGCGAACTCTTCCACATTTCGCATCTGGTTATCCACAAAAGAAAACGTTACTGTCGGCACGGCACACGCACATAGTTCATATAGTGTGCTGCCTCCAGCAGATACGGCGAAACTGCATTTGTACATCAATTCTGCCATATTGTCAATGTTCATGAGAATCTTGACACGCCTGCTTCCCTTTTGCTCCACAGTGGTCAAATCATAGCAAAAACACCCTTTTACCACAATAATCTTATATTCGCATAGGTCTTCCATTTCCAGTATTTCCTCTACCGTCTTTTCAGCCACATGATATGGATCGGATGAACCAGTTGTAATCAGTATTGACTTCTCTTTTTTTCGATATTCTATGGCTGAAGACAATTTATTTTGTAGAGAGAAAAACTGCTTCCTGAGCGGAGCATATGCCGGTCCGAGTAGATATACCTTACCCGCCGGATACCCTATTTTATCAGCATAAATTGAATAGTTGATTACCAAATCGACGGGATAGTCAAAAGCATTTAAGTCATCTAGATAAGCTACCTTTACAATAGCCCGAACCGCTTCCAAATACAGCGAAGTCACCTGATATGAGTCAATAAGAAGCATGTCAAGTCGGAATCTCCTCAACATACGTAGAAGTATGGGCAGTTCGCTTTCTGGTTCCTGCCAGTCACTATTCAGGCATTCAACACGATGCCCTCGCGCCGAGATCATTTTCATTGCGGCTCTATCGGATACAAAAAAAAGAACATCTTCTTGCAAAGAAATAAGGGCATCTGCAATTGCTAAACACCTCATCACATGCCCCGACGCGATCTTTTCATTTGCATCAACCCTAAATCCTATCATTTATTCCCTAACTGCAAATTCGTACTGACAAAATGTCCCTACAAAACCATTTTTCTCAAAACAGCGACTAGAAATAACGTTATTTGGTTTTACTTTGGCAATCAATCTTGTAATATCGGGATGATCGTTTCTGACAACTTCTTTGGCCAACTCAATAACGGCTGTTCCGTATCCAATCCCGCGTTAATCCGGAGCAATGCTATAAGAAATTTCTGCACATCCGCCACATTTGGTTAAGCGGAGCTGCCCAACCGGGTTTCCGTCATCCATCACCAAAAAAAACAGTTCATCCGGATCAGAAAGGACACGTTCCATCCAGCAGCAATGCTCCCTGTAGGAAACCTGCTCTTGACGAAACGAGTTGGCTCGGACTTCGCGATCGTTGACCCATTGAAACAGAAGCTCGCGATCATCTGGTTTCACATCTCTTAAATATACCCGTTTTTTTACTGGTTCGAATTCATCCATCACTATCAACTCATAAACATTCCAAATGTTACCGGAGTTCCTTTGGAAATATCATCTGTAGCGCGCATCCCGATCAACTGTTCATAAAACTTTGGTGCTAGTCCGTATCCTGGACGAATAATTCTGATATTACGTTCGGTAAACACTTCACCCTTCTTGATATCCTCAACGCAGAATATTGATCTCTTGAAAACAACATTGGGTTCTTCCTGTTGTGTAACACCGTAGCGCACCTGGCCGACCGCCATTTCTGCCTGTCGAACGTCTCTAACCATTTGCTGGAACTCACCGGGATTCATCGAAAAAGAAGCATCCGGATTTTCAATAGAACGGTCAAGACAAAAATGTTTCTCAATCACTTTAGCCCCCAAAACAACCGCTGTTACTGCGCCAATAGATCCCATGGAATGATCCGACAATCCTACAGGAACATGAAATACTTTTGACATATTCGGTATAGTTTTAAGATTCATCTCAGCAGTAATCGCAGGGTAAGCACTTGCGCATTTAAGTAAAACCAACTGTGGGTTTCCGTTTTCCCTGATTGTTTCTACAGCCTCTGAAATGTCAGCAAGTGTTGACATACCGGTAGAGAGAATGATCGGCTTTCCTTTTGACGCAACATACTTTAGTAGCGGAAGATCGACAAGTTCAAAGGATGCGATCTTATAAAAGTCGATACCAATACTCTCGAGAAAGTCAACTGATGATCGGTCAAAAGGTGTCGACAGAAAATCTATGCCAAGTTCATCGGCCTCTTTCTTCAAATCGCTCTGCCATTCCCACGGTGTATAAGCTTTATTATAAAGCCTGTATAGAGTCTCTCCCTTCCATGTCCCATCATGGATCTGAAAGAATTCGTTTCCGCAGTCAATCGTCATAGTGTCCGGTGTGTAGGTTTGGATCTTGACGCAGTCTGCTCCCGCCTCTTTAGCTGCGCGAATAATCTCCAACGCTCGATCTTTTGATCCGGCATGGTTTGCAGACATTTCCGCTATAATATAAGTTTTGGTAGAAATCTTTTTATACAGGTCCAACTATTTATCCTTTCTCAGACAAGAAATCCGTGATTTCATCCTGCTAAAAGCTGTTATTTCAGTGCAAGGCTAATCCGTAATCAACCGGTTTCGGGTTGGCAAACAGTTCATACATTCACCAGTAATATCCCGTTTGGAAAGTTTGTTCTCTTCGAAAGGATACGGGATTGAAATCGATGATAGATTGTAATACTTGGCAATGCACATATATAGTTTAAAAAGATTATATGGGTTTTGATATAGTGCGTCATTATATGCCTCCCTAAAGAAGCAATCGGTACTTCATTTCTGCCAGTTTCCAGTCTGTTTCAGTATCAATATCCTGTGACTCCATTTCCGAAACAACAATACCTGCAATGTTGTCTGTCCATAACTGCTTATTATTCAAAAAAGAGTCAACTCTGAAAAAGTAGAATTGTCCGCTGTCATGGTAGATGGTTTCCAGATCCTGCGTTCTGGAATTAATGAATTCCGGATATTTCATTGTAGCATGCTGATCCCGAATCAAAAATCCCCTTTGCGGCGGATATGAGTATGCAACAAAAGGAGCAACCGTATCAGCCCCTGTTTTAACCAAAGTTTGCAACGCTGATTGGAGTTTCTCACCGGTAATGAATGGAGCCGTCGGATAAATGCAACATCCGAATTCAAATTCACGGCCCATATCTTTGTAACAGGAAAGCACCTCAAGCAGGGAGTCGCTTGTCGTCGCGTTGTCAGATGCAGTAGCATCACTTCGTAAGAAAGGGACTCTGGCACCATATCTCCTTGCAACCTCAGCAATCTCCTCACTGTCCGTAGAAACCATTACTTCTTCAAAACAATTACTGTTCAAAGCAGCTTCAATTCCATATGCAATAATGGGTTTGTCCAGAAAAATCTTTATATTTTTTTTCGGAATCCTCTTGGAACCGCCTCGTGCCGTAATAATCGCTACATTAGCCATTTTTATCCACTCTGTAATAAGAAATCAACTTTTTCACCGCATGTATCGTATCATCCACATCCTGGTCTGTCATCTTGGGATACAACGGGATGCTTATGATCCCTGTATATATTTCTTCTGCCCGAGGACAGATTCCCTTACGATATCCAAGGTGGTTATAGTAAGGAAACCAGTACACAGGGACGTAATGAATCTGACACTGCACATTTTCGGCGCTCATAGCATCAAAGAACTCCCTGCGTGTACAGGTTAACTTCTTCAGATCAAGCCGGATGATATACAGATGCCTGCATGTGTCATTTTCAGGCAGATCCTTCTGAACAATAATCTCGGGCATCTCAGAAAAAGCCTTATCATACTTTCGAACGATCTCCTGCCGTCTTTTCTTAAAAAAAGGCAGTTTGGAAAGCTGGCTGATCAGCAACGCCGCCTGAAAATCAGTCATTCTGTAATTATAGCCCAGAGAAATCTGTTCGTAGTACCATATACCTTCATGCGGAGCCTCTTCCATAATTGCCTCATCGTGTGTGATCCCATGCGTACGCGCAAGAGAAAGTTTCTGATAAAACAGATCGTCATCCGTCAAGATTGCCCCACCTTCACCCGCTGTCACGGTTTTAACCGGGTGGAAACTGAAGGTCGTCATATCCGCAAGCGTGCCGACCGTTCTCCCGTTATAGGAAGATCCTATGGAATGCGCCGCATCCTCGATGAAGATTAGGCCATATTCATCACAGATAGCACGGATCTCATCTGCCTTTACCACCTGACCCGTAAAATCAACCGCAACGATCGCCTTTGTGCGCTCTGTAATCTTTTCACGAATTGAGGCTGGATCAATGTTATAGGTTTCAGGATCAACGTCTGCAAATATCGGTTTTGCACCGCAATACAACGCACAATTGGCACTCGCTGCAAAAGTCAGCGGTGTGGTGATCACCTCATCACCCTAGCCGATCCCGGCCGCAATACATGCGCAGTGCAAAGCCGCCGTACCATTACTGCATACCACGGCATGCTTTGCCCCCGTTATTTCACACAATCTGTGCTCCAATTCCACAACCTTCGGTCCACACGTGATATATGGTCCTCTCAACGTCTCAACCACTGCTTGAATGTCATCTTCTTCAACCCATTGACAGCCGTAAAATATCTTTTCGCCACGCACAGGTGTTCCGCCATGTATCGCAAGTTTCTCCATTCAATTCAACCCTCCAGATACAAGAATATTTATAGCATTAAAATAGCACAAACGGCGCAGATCCGCCATAACATTCAATTCCGTTAATGCTTCCGTCAACCTTTCATCATCTTCCTAAAGCCCCTGAAATCCGCCAGAGCCTTCCAGCCGATCTTTACGATCTTACGGATATTGATGGAATTTACGCCGCCCTGACGCGGTTTGAACGAGATCTCCTTAAAGCAGGTCTTCCTGTGGTCATGCACGTAAAATGCCGTGATCATGATGTTGGGGATATTGTAATCCCCGGGCAGTTTCTCCACATAGGGTGCAAGCGTCTTCACATTCATGAGCCGGAACGGCGCGTTGGCATCCGGTACCCTGACCCTGAAGAAGTGGTGGACAAGCATGCAGACCACACGTTCCACGAAAGCCCGTGATTTTCCGTCCCCGCGTATCGTTCTGTTGCCGAAGATCCCCTCATAGAGTGTCCTCTCATCCCAGAACGCGTTGAATTCCGCGGGATCCGTCTGGCCGTCCGAGTCCGTCTGGAAAACGTAATCGATTCCGTCTTCGATCGCCTTTTTGTAGAGAGCGATCACCTTCGGGCCGTGCTGCCTGTCGGAGTCCGTCAGGATCTCCAGCTGCGGATGGGTTTCCTTCAGCTCCGTCAGGATCTCATGCGTCCTGTCGCTGCTCCCGGCATCGGCGATGATAAGGCGCGAGTGCGCATCCTTGCCCAAAAGCACGGGATACCACTGCTTCACGACCGCTTCGATATTGGCCTCTTCGTTATAGGCGGGCATTACAACGTATAAGCTGTCCATCTAGTATATGATCTCCACTTCTTTGTCTTCCCATGTATGCAAAATCACATGCGTATCGTCCATCTCCTGAATGTACTTCGGCAGCAGCGGGATCTTGCCGAGACCGCCGGGCGCATTCAGGATATACTGCGGGATCGCAAGCCCCGAAGTATGCCCTCGCAGGTATTTCATGATGGAAAGCCCCTCCTCCACCGTGATCGCAAAGTGTGAGGTTCCCTTCACCTGCTTGGGATGGAAGATATAGTACGGGCGCACGCGCACCTTCAGCAGCTGTTCGTTCAACAGCTGCACGATATACTTGTCATTGTTGATGCCCTTTAAGAATACCATCTGGTTGCCAAGCGGGATCCCGGCATCCGCGAGCATCGTGCAGGCTTTTGCCGCTTCCTGCGTGATCTCGCCCGGATGATTGAACTGGGTGTTGATAAATAACGGATGATATTTTGACAGCATCTGCGTCAGTTCCGGTGTGATACGCTGCGGCATCGTCACCGGCAGTCTGGTACCGATCCGAATGATCTCCACATGCTCGATCGCCCTGACCCTGGAAATGATGGATTCAAGCACCTCATCCGGCAGCATCAGCGGATCTCCGCCCGTGATCAGGACATCCCGGATCTCCGGCGTGGCCTTGATGTAGTCGATCGCTTCCTGGATGCGGTTGTTCGGCTCAATCTGGTCCGTCTCCCCGATCCTCCTGCGCCGCTGGCAGTGACGGCAGAACATCGCGCACGAACTGGTTACGTTGATGATCAGACGGTTCGGATACCTGCGCGTGATGCAGGCCGCGGGATTCGTATATTCCTCATGCATCGGGTCGAGCTCGCCGGCGTCGTTTAACTCCTCTGCGGAAGGGATTGCCATGCGGTCGATCGGATAGGTCAGATCTTCGTAATCCATGAGCGAAAGATAGTACGGCGTGGTCGCCCAGCGGTACTTCTGCGAGATCTCGTTCAGCAGGCTTACCTGGTCTTCTGTCAGGTGCATGAAGTGCTTGAGCACCTCCGCGGAACTGATCCTGTTCTTGAGCTGCCAGTGCCAGTCGTTCCAGTCGCTTTCCGTCGCGTCAAAATAAGCCAGCAGGTCTTTCTTGTGCTGCCTGCTCATAACGTCGCGGCGCATGCTCATGTCCATCAGATATTCTTTTTTGAATGTCAGGAAATCCCTGATCTCTTCGTGCAGTTCCTGCGCTCTCTGCAGGGAAACCGCCCTCTTTTCATTTTCCATGATGATATCTCTCACATTTCTCTTTCCACACCTCTTCGTAGGCGGGATCGTTCCGGTGATCGGTCAAAGTAAATTTATGAAGCAGGTAATCGCCCAGATACGCGGTGAATTTGGTCGCGCCGGCATCGTTTACATGCCCGCCGCCATCCGAGGTATCCTCCGCATAGTCCAGGCCGATCTCATCCGTAAAGCGGTCAAAATCAACATATTCCACACCGTAGGGATCCGCCACGAACCGGATGTCGTCCTCATAGTCCTGCCCCCATTTTGCCCGGTAGGACGGCGTCTTGATCAGAAGCAGGTCCAGCCCGTTGTCCCTGCAGAGGCTCAGGATGTTTTCGAGGAACAGCGCGCTCCTGTTCGGAAGCCTTACCTCATCCAGACCTTCGCGTGCCGCGTCCCCCTGCGCGCCCTCAACGGTTCCGGTATAAACATAACCGTTATGGGTGACATCGGGCTTGTAGTACAGGTATTTCCAGTCCTCCGCAGTCAGATATTTCCAGCGCGTGTGGAACCGGAAGATCGGAAAGATGTAGTCCATATAGTTTTCGTCGGGGCTCATCGCCGTCTGAATGCATTGGAACTTCTCTTTGGAGATCCGCATGTCATCAAGCGATTTTCTGTTTTCGGGCTCCTCCACGTAAGTATCTTCCGCGTAGAAGAATCCGACATCCAGAACGACCGTCTTGGGGTCGGAACACGCAAGCGCGTCCTTTATCATGTAATAGGAGATCCAGGGTGTCTGCGAGGAATTCGAGCGGTCATAGGATGTCAGCCCGTATTTTTCCCACAAAACGATCGGATTGATGCCCGAATATACCGTGGACGATCCGACGAAAAGGATGTCGTTATTCAGTTTTTCCCTGTAAAACTCCGCGGTGATCCGTCCGTCTTTGTTCTCCTCGATGTACTTGGGCATGAACAGCAGGTTGACGCTCCAGAACAGGAATACGGTCAGAGCCAGCATGCAGACGATCCGCAGGATCCTTCTTGTCTTTTTTGTCATATCAGATCCGCTGCTGATGAGATCCGGCACCTGCCGGTAGCATCATCAGAAATTCATATAGATAAAGCTGTGCGCGTCAAATCCGAGGCCGTAGCTGCCAAAGATCAGCAAAAGCAGGGCAGAACCTGCCAGAACGCCGTACTGAATCCACGGATTCTGCCTGAGGAAAAACTCACCGATCCTGTGTTTCCGCTGGATCATCGAAACGGTAAAGAGGATCGCGATCGCGATCAGCGCCGTGATCAGTTCCTCCTGCGGGAACAGCAGTGTCGTATATACCTCATGCAGGTCGAACGTGCTCCAGCCCCGGAACACATCGCGCATCAAATGAAACCCGTCGCCGGGTGTTTTTACAAAGTCAAACACGCGAAGGAAAGACATCAGCCAGAAGGTCTTGACAATCCGATAGCTTTTGACAAGGAACATGTCTTCCCGAAGGTGCAGCGTTCCCATGATCTT
>JAGCXZ010000119.1 GCA_017961065.1 Lachnospiraceae bacterium | reverse complement strand
GGATCGGGAGAAGTGAACTCCAGATTCTTTGTTTCCGTAGAAGACGGTCTTGAGGCAGCAGGCTTTACGATCACGACCAAGGACTGGCTGGACGGCTATGATGAGGCGCGTGATAAAGCTTATGAGAACTTTGTAAAGCAGGTCAGAAAGGATGCCAGAAAGCATCATGTGCTTGCGATCGTGGAAGGCATGGGACGCGTGATGCCCGAGCCCGCCTACGCCCTGCCTTTAAATGGCGAGGGAAAGACCGCGATCTATGTACTGTCCCGTATCTCCGGTGAGGGCTCTGACAGAAAACCGGTGGAGGGCGACATCAAACTGACGCCAACCGAGATCAGAGACATCCTTGCATCCAACGTGAAATATCCCAATTTCCTTCTGGTGTTGAACACGGGCGGCCCCGTGGATCTGACACCGGTGCTGAAAGACGTTAAGAATATCCTGATCCTCTCACAGCTTGGTGTGGAGACCGGCGACATCCTTGCGGATATCGTGCTTGGCAAGTCCAATCCGTCCGGCAAACTGACCACCACCTGGACCGGGTGGGACGACTACCCCAAGATCGGTGATTTTGGCGACAAGAATGACACCCACTACAAGGAAGGGATCTATGTCGGCTACCGTTATTTTGACAGCCTCTTTGTAAAGCCGCTGTTCCCGTTCGGTTTCGGGTTATCCTATACGGATTTTGTGTTCTCGGAAGCGTCTGCGAGCGTTTCGGGTACGGAAGTGACCGTCTCCGTGAATGTCACGAACAGCGGGCATCACTCCGGACGGGAAGTGGTGCAGGTCTACCTGTCGGCTCCTTCCGGAACGCTTGACCAGCCTTACCAGAGCCTTTGCGCGTTTGTGAAGACGCCCGTGCTCTCGCCCGGTGCGATGAGAGCCGCAAAGGTTTCCTTTGATCTGCGTGACTGCGCAAGCTATGACACCGCAAACAGCCGCTGGATCCTCGAGGCCGGTGATTTTGTCGTAAGAGTCGGCAATTCGTCTGCGAACACGCAGCCGGCAGCCATTCTGCATCTGGCGGAAGAAGTTACCACGCTGCAGACAAAAACATGCTTCCGTGAATCCGGCATCAAGGACTACGTTCCGTTAAAGATCGAGCGCGAAGAAGACTTAACCGGGATCGAGCGTCTTGAGATCGCCCCGAAGGCGTTTGAGACGAAACGCGTGGAATATGATGTGCCCGAAGAAGTGGCACCCGAGATCGCAAAACTTGGCGATGAGGAACTGGTTGCCTTCAATATC
Source organism: Lachnospiraceae bacterium (assembly GCA_017961065.1). Taxonomy (GTDB): domain Bacteria; phylum Bacillota; class Clostridia; order Lachnospirales; family Lachnospiraceae; genus UBA2868. The sequence goes on along the minus strand of JAGCXZ010000119.1, from coordinate 4,171 downwards.
GGTGCGTACGGAAAAGGCGGCCTGATCGGCAGCGTGATCGGAGAGGCCTCCACACATGTTGCCGGGGCAGCAGGAGAGACAACGAACATTCTGGAAAAGCAGGGCTACCCCGTGCTTGTCATGTCTGACGGACCGGCCGGACTGCGCCTTGCCAGGAAATACCATACGGATGCGGAGGGCAATGCCCATGCGATCGGAGAGACATTACCTGCCACAATGATCGATTTCATGCCTCGACCGCTGGTCTATTTAGCGGAGAAAATGGCGAAAAAACAGGCAAAAGAGATCACCGGAGAGGTCCGTGAACAGAATGCCACGGCCATCCCGATCGGTACGGCGATCGCGCAGAGTTTCGATCCTGATTTTGCTTATGCCTGCGGCGACATTGTCGGGGATGAGATGGAGCGTTTCCACGTCGATCTCTGGCTGGCACCGGCTCTGAATATCCATCGCAGCATCCTTTGCGGACGCAATTTTGAATACTTTTCGGAAGATCCGCTCGTGAGCGGGATCTTTGCGGCAGCGATCACAAACGGCGTGCAGTCCCATCCGGGACGCGGCGTTAAGATCAAGCACTATGCCGCCAACAACCAGGAAACGAACCGCTATAACAGCAACAGTCTGGTCAGCGAGCGGGCCATGCGCGAGATCTATTTAAGAGGTTTCGGGATCTGTGTAAAGAAAAGTCAGCCGCTTACGGTCATGACCTCCTACAATCTCTTAAACGGCACACATACCGCAGAGAGAAGAGACCTGATCGAAGACGTGCTTCGTGCGGAATTCGGTTTTAAGGGAGTTGTGATGACTGACTGGGTAGTGAACGGCGGGACGATGGACAGATCGTCCAAGCATCCCGCCCCCATACAATATAAGGTTGCTGCAGCCGGAAATGATCTTTTCATGCCGGGCAGCAAAAAGGATTATGAGAACCTGCTACAGGCCCTGCGCGAAGGCAGGATCTCCCGAAGACAGGTGCAGATCAATGCAAGCCGTGTCTACCGTCTGGCCAAAGCCATGAAGGCAGCCGGTGATCAACCCATGACAACTTCCACGTCGTAGGAAGTCTTACCTTCCACGAACGGGATCACATTTCCTTCCACGGCCGTTCCGTCAACGGTCATGGATTTCACACCTTTTTCAACCCGATCCGGGTTCTTTACCGTGATGTTGTAGATCGCACCACGGTATTTTCTTGTCAGCGTAAAATCACCGAAATCGGAAGGCGTGCAGGGATCGATCGAAAGACCTTTAAGCGTCGGGTAAACGCCCAGAATATACTGCGATACGTTTACGAATGTCCATGCGGCCGTTCCCGTCAGCCAGCTGTTCTTGGCTTCACCGTGGAACTTCGCGTCGCGGCCGGCAACCATCTGCGAGTAGCAGTAGGGCTCCGTGCGATGGATCTCGGAGAATTCCTCCGTGTAGGCAGGGCAGGTCTTCTTATAGATCTCGAATGCTCTGTTACCTCTGCCGATCACGGTCTCGGCGATCGAGATCCAGGGATTGTTGTGGCAGAAGATACCGGCGTTCTCCTTGTACCCGGGCGGATACGAACTGATCTCACCGAGTTCGAGATGATATTCCGTATAGGCAGGCTGCAGGATCATGACACCGTACTTGGTATCCAGGCGGTCTTTGACGGAATCAAGCGCTTTCTCCACAAGACCTTCCTTCACGCCGATGCCGGCCAGGGAACAGAAGCCCTGCGGCTCGATGTAGATCTGACCTTCCTTGCATTCCTTGGAGCCGACCTTGTTGCCGTGTGCATCATAGGCCCTGACGAACCATTCGCCGTCCCAACCTGCATCCAGCACCGCATCGTACATCTTCTTTACTTCCGCGTAAGCACGCTGTGCCTCCGCGTCTTTGCCGAGCGCTTCGCATAACTGCGCATATTCCGTACCGTATTTGACAAACATGCCCGCGATGAATACGGATTCCGCAACAGGTCCTTCGGAAGGCCCGAATGTCTGGAAGGATTCACCGGGATGCTCCGAGAAGCAGTTTAAGTTCAGGCAGTCGTTCCAGTCCGCCCGCCCGATCAGAGGCAGGTTGTGAGGACCCTTGTGGTTTACGGTATAGTCAAACGATCTGGTCAGATGCTCAAAGAGCGTCGTGGCCTTGGATTCGTCGTTGTCGTAAGGCGTCATGACATCGAGGATGGAATAATCACCAGTCTCACGGATATAGGCGCTGGTGCCCGCGATCAGCCAGAGCGGATCGTCGTTGAAGCCGGAACCGATGTCGGAATTGCCCTTCTTGGTCAGCGGCTGGTACTGGTGATAAGCGCTGCCGTCCTCAAACTGCGTGGAGGCGATATCGATGATACGCTCTCTTGCGCGCTCGGGGATCAGATGCACGAAGCCCAGCAGATCCTGACAGGAATCGCGGAAGCCCATGCCGCGCCCGATACCGGATTCGTAGTAGGAAGCGGAACGGGACATATTGAAGGTAACCATGCACTGGTACTGGTTCCAGATGTTGACCATGCGGTTGACTTTGTCGTTTGACGAAGAAACATGATATTTGGAAAGTAACCCTTTCCAGTAATCCTGCAGTTCCGCGAAAGCCTTTTCCACATCAGCATCCGTTGCGTAGCGTGCAAGCATTGCCTTGGCAGGCTTCTTATTGATGATGCCGTGACTTTCCCACTTATCATTTTCGGGATTCTCGACATAGCCGAGTACGAAAACGAGGGAAACGGTTTCGCCGGGCTGTAAGGTCAGATCGATCTGATGGGATGCGATCGGCGCCCAGCCGCTGGCCATGGTGTTGAGGCACTTGCCGTTTCTTACCACTTCGGGACTCTCGGGAGAACCGTATGCGCCAAGGAAATCATCGCGGATCGTATCGAAGCCGCTGATATCATGATTGACGGAATAGACCGCGTAGTGGTTGCGGCGCTCTCTGTATTCCGTTTTATGATAGATCGTGGAGCCGACGACCTCAAGCTCAGCCAGCGAGTAGTTACGCTGGAAGTTGGTCATGTCATCCATGGCATTCCACAGACAGAATTCCACATAGGAGAATAAGGAGATCGTCTTGGGCTGATCCGATTTGTTGGTCAGCTTAACGTGGTTGATCTCGCAGGTGTCGTTCATCGGAACGAACGCGAGGTTCTCTGCCTTGATCCCGTTCTTCTCACCGGTAAAGCGGCTGTATCCGATCCCGTGCCTGCACTCGTAAAAGTCAAGCTCGGTCTTGGTCGGCTGCCAGCCGATGTTCCAGATGGTGTCGCCATCCTTGATATAGTAATATTTGCCGTTGATGTCCGCAGGCACGCAGTTGTAGCGATAGCGTGTCAGGCGCAGCAGCTTGGCATCCTTGTAAAAAGAGTATCCGCCGCAGGTGTTGGAGATCAGGGAAAAGAAATCATTGCATCCCAGATAGTTGATCCAGGGCAGCGGAGTCTTGGGTGTCTGAATGACGTATTCCGCATTCGCATCATCAAAAAAGCCGTACTTCATGAAAATCCTCCTTCGAAAACAATACGAAACATTACACAAAAATTGTGTGCGACCTTAAGCCTGTATGGAGAGTATAGCCCTTTTTTTGTCTAAAATCAACAAGATAATAGAAAAGACCGCTTGAAATCGTAAGCGAATTTACCTATAATCATAGTTACGAAAACGATTTCGTGGTCAGACGCGGCCCGCACGGGTGCGCAGGGGGAAGAGTATGGTAAGACTGGTTGATGTGGCAAAGCATTGCGGCGTGTCGGTCGCGACGGTCAGCAAGGCTTTAAGTGATAAAAACGACATCGGGGAAGAGACCAAGGAGCGGATCCGGCAGGCCTGTGACGAACTGGGATATCTGCCGAATTCTTCCGCGCGCACGCTCAAACTCAGGCGTTCCTACAACCTGGGTGTGCTCTTTGTGGCAGAAGATGAGAGCGGCCTGACGCATGATTATTTTTCGCATGTCTTGGAGTCGTTTCGCGGAGTCGTGGAAGCAAACGGCTATGATATCACCTTTATCAGCAGTGCGGCCGCGCAGTCCGGACTGCATGTTGCCGGCCGGATGAGTTATCTGGAGCATGCCAGATACAGAGGAGTGGACGGCGTTCTGGTAGCCTGTGCGGACTACTACAATCCGGAGATCATGGAACTGATCAGTTCCGATCTGCCTGTCGTGACGATCGACCATTCCTTTGACAACTGCAGCTCCGTGG
>JAGCXZ010000118.1 GCA_017961065.1 Lachnospiraceae bacterium | reverse complement strand
GGCGGATAACCTTTCTTTAAAATCTCTTCTTTGATATATTCCAGGATTTCCTGCTGTTTCGCAGAGATCTTACCAAAACTCATATTGTCCTCCCCTAAATAGTATCTGTTATTGTTGATCGGAACGGAATGAGATCAGTCGATTCAAACAAAAAATCGAACATCTGATCTGAGACAAGAATAACACAGATGTTCGAAAAAAGCAAACAGATATTTGGTTTTCAGAAAATATGTTCGAAAAAAGTGTTGACATTCGAATATATGTTCGCTATAATATGATCATACAGAACATTTGTTCCCAACATTTGTTCGAAGCACAAACCGGGGGAGGGTCATAGATCATATGGAAAGAGTATGGATGAATCAAAACAGAATGGCTGCACGGTCGTACCAGTTACGTCGCAGGAAACAGCTGCTTTGCGTGATCGTTTTTCTGCTTGTTCTGATCATTGTGCTGTTATCCGTGAGAGCATTTGCGCATGCGGAAGAGAGTATCGATCCGGATCGCGTGAAACTGTATCGGAGTATCACCATTTATACAGGAGATTCCCTTTATGATCTCTCCACAACCTATATGACCCCCGAATATGCCGATCCGATGTCTTACGCGAAGGAAGTGGCTTTCATCAACCATATGAATATGGATGATCCGCTGATCGCGGGTAACCACCTGATCATTCCCTATTACACGTCGGAATTATCGTCCGATCTGTGATCTTGATCACTCCCTCAGTTTCACTGCTTTGGCGGCCTGGCGTCGTCTGTCATCATCCTGGGCTGCATAATGCTTCTTCGTCGTATTGACGTCCTTATGGCCCAGAACGTCGGCAACGAGATAGATATCGCCTGTCTCACGATAGAGACTTGTACCGTATGTGCTTCGTAATTTATGTGGTGTGATCTTTTTTAACGACGTCACTGCCGTGGCGTATTTTTTTACGAGTTTTTCCACAGCCCTGACAGAGATCCGCTTATTCTGCAATGATAAGAACAAGGCATCCTCATGACCGCTTTCAGGAATGATCTTATGCCGTTCTTCCAGATACAGTTCCAGTGCGTTTTGTACTTCATCTCCGAAGTATACAACGGCTTCGTATCCGCCCTTACGGCGGATCAGGATACCGTTATTCTTAAAATCCACATCCTTTAAATCAAGACCCACGCATTCAGAGACACGGATCCCGGTTCCAAGGAGCAAGGTGATGAGTGCAAGATCGCGGACTTTCGTTTTTTTATGGAATGCAGCCTGCTGTTTGGACATATTTTCGCCCTGCTCGATATGATCCAAAAGCATGGCAACTTCATCCGCATCCAGACGGATGATCTCTTTTTCATGAAGTTTTGGCATCTGTACGAGCGAAGCCGGATTCTTCTCGATCATTTCGTTCCGGAAGAAGAAATTATACATGCTGCGCAAAGATGCGAGTTTACGCTGTTTGCCGCGTTCCTCGTTCGTAATGGCTTCTTCGTCCTTTTCGTAATAGGACAGATAGTCCAGATATTCGATGATATCGATCGGCTTAATGGAATCCAGAATGCTGATCGGAAATTCCGTGATCTCCATTTTCTGCAGGGCTGGATTATTTTCATGCAGATATTCAAAGAAGATACGCAGATCATAGGCATAGGCAAGCCTCGTACGCGTACTGGTGGTATCCTTGATCCCGAGGAAGAATTCACGGCAAAACGCGGGAAGTGTCGTATTGATCTCCCTTAAGCGCATTGTATTATTGATATTCACTTTGTCATGATAATTCAGATGATCCGGATTGACAGCCATGTTTCTACCTTTTCTTCTGATTGGCCTCTCTTCTGCTAAATCGTTTCAAAGCAGAAGAGAAGCGGTTTTATACGGATCCTTGTTCGAATAATTGATTCTGTATTGCCGTGAACATGCGCTCTTTGGTGCCGGGATGGTCGCGGTTCATGGAACGAAGCAGTTCTTTGGCGTATTCGCGCTTGGTATAACCGTCCGCGGGACAGGGATTTTTTACAACCGGAAGGTCCATTTTATGCATAAAACCGATAATGTCGGCTTCTTCCACGTACAAAAGCGGCCGGATCACGTACAGTTCCGTACGGTCGAGATAGGTGCTGGGCAAAAACGTATGGAACCGGCCTTCAAAGATCAGGGATAACAGCATGGTTTCAACCACATCATCCTTATGATGCGCATAAGCCACCTTGTTACAGCCTAAACCTTTTACAGCTTCATTTAAAGCTCCCTTTCGCATTTTCGCACATAAACTGCAGGGATTATCCTCTTTACGGTCCTCAAAAACGATTTGAGCGATGTTTGTACGGATCACATGATACGGGATTTCCAATTTGGCGCACAGATCACGGATCATTTCATAATTTGTCCCTTCAAATCCGAGATCCACGGTTACGGCAATCAGATCAAAGGAATTCGGATAGAAACGTTTCAGCCCGTGTAGTGCATACAGAAGCGTGAGAGAGTCCTTGCCGCCGGAAATACCGACAGCGATCTTGTCGTTTTGTTCGATCAGATGATAATCATCCACAGCTTTTCTGGTATAGGAAAGCAGTCGCTGTAATTCCATAAGGATCCCCTTATCAGGTCTGTATATTGGGTTTCCCCGCATATATTATAGACTATATTGGTGTTTCTTATCAAGTGAGCGAATACGGAGGATCCTGAAAAAAAGTATAGCATCTATTCGTTAAAGTTGTCTTTTGCGAATAGATTCATAGAGCACAAAACGGTCTTCCCAAGGCCGGAAACCATATAAAAATGACCTGATCGGGTATCCGTCAGGTCATTTTTCATACTGCTGTTTTGATCTTGCAAAAGTATTTTACTTGCCAAGATAAGGTGCCAGTTTGATCCTGGCCGTTGCCAGATATGCTTCGGCAGCCGTTCTTTTTGCAACACAGTTATCATATTCCTTTTGCGCGATATTTAATTCGCCGATAAAGGAAGGACTTCCCGCATAAAGCGTTTTGAAGTTGTTCAGCTGCGTCAGACGTGTTGCTTCGAGCTGTTTTGCATTGTAAACCTTTCCTTCGAGCATCTGAATGTGATTCTGTGCGCATTCCTTGTTGATCTGAGCGATCTTGTTTGCTACAAGCACTTTCTGTGCCGCGATGATCGCATCCGATCCGGGACCGGCCTGAACTTTGATGAAATCAGCCAGATCTCCGTTCATTCTTGCCGCATTGTTGTTCAGCAGCGTGATCAGCGCATCCGTGTTCTCATCGGAAAAGCTGACTTCTCTTGCCATTGCGGGCAAAGTGAGCATTGCGCAGAGCAGTGCAAGAGTGATGATGATTTTTGTGATTTTTTTCATTGTAAAAAACCTCCTTGTGCTACTTCTCTTCTTCTTCATTATATTCAAAGCGTTTTTTGGAAAATTTGATCTCATTTCCGGTATTGGAGTCCGTCGTATTGGTATGGAAATCATAATCCATATAATACTTGGTATCCGCCGGCATGTCTTTTTTGATCAGACGCTTTGCTATGAACGTTTTAATGGCCGCATATAAAACGGCAAATAACGGTACGCCGATAAACATACCGCCTACACCGAAGAATCCGCCGAAGATCGTGATCGCAAAGATGACCCAAAAACTCGATAAACCGGTGGAATCGCCCAAAATCTTGGGTCCGATGACATTTCCGTCAAACTGCTGCAATATCACGACAAAGATCAAAAATACCAGACATTTCATCGGATTGATCATCAACAGGATGAATGCCGAGGGTACAGCGCCAAGAAACGGGCCGAAATACGGGATCACGTTCGTAACGCCGACCAGAACGCTGATCAGCAAAGCATACGGCACTCTTAAGATACTTAAGCCGATAAAACACAAAACACCGATGATCAGGGAATCCAGGAGCTTACCGCTGATGAATCCGCCGAAGATCTTGTTGGAATAGCGCATATTGTTGATCAGATTGTTCGCGTTCTCTTCTTTCATCATCGCATAGGCGATCTTTTTGGCCTGTGCGCAGAACACTTCCTTACTGAATAACAGATAGATGGAAATGATGATACCGATGATGAACTTCAGCAAAACGCTGACAAAGGAAACAACAGAGCCCAGCAGACCGGATGAGATCTTGGAAACAAGCGTACTTGTATTCGGTAAAAACTGCGTCTTCAGCCAGTTCTCGATCTGCGGCCATAATTTGCTCGCAAAATCGGCAAATTCCTTATGTTCCTCCAAGAATCCGCGCGTGATCCGGTCAAGTTTATCCATATACAGCGGGAACCGGCTGACTACGATCTCGAGGCTTTCGAGCACCTGCGGAATGATCAGGAGCAGAATGATCCAGATCAGCACAAGAAAAGCAACGATCGTAAAGAAAGTCGCAAGACCGCGTATCAGTTTCCGGCGGCTTTTGTTCTTTTTGTTCGGGATCTTTTCGATGAGCGGCTTAATGAACCTGCGCTCC
>JAGCXZ010000117.1 GCA_017961065.1 Lachnospiraceae bacterium | reverse complement strand
GGAAGCGGCCTGTCCGTTGTCCTGATGCTGTTCATCCTGCTGGCCATGGGACTGACGGCCAAATACGATAAGGAAGGAGGCAGTTACTTCTGATGAAATCCACACTCAAGAAGATCTATATCGCCTTCATCCTGATCCTGCTGTACGCGCCAATAATAACGCTCGTTATACTTAGTTTCAATTCGTCCAAGACGCGTGCGAAATGGGGCGGCTTTACAATGAAATGGTACGGCTCCATGTTCCAAAACGACCAGATCATGGGCGCGCTTTATACAACACTGCTTCTGGCCGTGCTCTCCGCGCTCATTGCCACGCTGATCGGGACGGCTGCCGCCATTGCGATGACCGGCATGCAGACGAAAGCCCGGATGTATTTTACCGCCGTGACCAACATCCCCATGCTCAATGCGGATATCGTCACCGGTATTTCCCTGATGCTGCTCTTCCTGGCCTTTGATGCGGTATTCGGCTTCAGGACCGTGCTGCTCGCGCATATCACATTTAACATACCGTACGTTATTTTATCTGTGATGCCAAAGCTCAAGCAGACCAACCGCAGCGTTTACGAAGCGGCTCTCGATCTTGGCGCCACACCGGTATATGCCTTCTTCCGTGTGATCTTCCCCGATATCCTCTCGGGTGTCATCTCCGGTTTCTTCCTATCCTTTACAATGTCGCTGGATGATTTTATCATCACGCACTTTGCCAAAGGCCCGGGGCTGGATACGTTATCCACAAAGATCTATACGGAAGTCAAGAAAGGGATCAAGCCTGAGATGTATGCGCTTTCCACACTGATGTTTCTGTCGGTGCTGATCCTGATCATTCTCGTAAACTACATTCCGGACAAGCAGAAACAGGCCGGATGATCTCCGCGCTTATGCGGAAACATACAAAAACAGATGGGAGAAAACAGATGAGAAAGAAAATGATCGTATTAACCGCATGCCTTCTGGCAGCGCTTTCCTTAAGCGCATGCGGATCAAAAGCCGCAAGCAGCGAGGAGGTTGTGGTCTATAACTGGGGTGAATACATCGATCCCGATGTGCTGACCGCATTTGAGGAAGAGACAGGCATCCATGTCGTCTATGACGAATTCGAGACCAATGAGATCATGTATCCGAAGGTGGAATCCGGCGCATCCGAATATGATGTGATCTGCCCTTCCGACTATATGATCAAAAAGATGATCTCCAATGATCTGCTCCTGGAGCTCAATAAAGACAACATCCCCAATCTGGCCAATATCGACCCGCAGTATCTTACGCAGTCCGACCAGTTTGATCCGGGGAACAAATATGCCGTGCCCTACTGCTGGGGAACCGTCGGGATCCTTTATAACAAGACCATGGTAAACGGCCCCATAGACAGCTGGTCCGTCCTGTGGGATGAGCAGTATAAGGACAACATTCTGATGCAGGATTCCGTGCGCGACGCGTTCATGGTACCGCTCAAGTTAAAGGGCCACTCCTTAAACTCCATGGACAGGGGAGAACTCGAAGAGGCGCGCGATCTTCTGATCGAGCAGAAGCCGCTCGTGCAGGCCTATGTGGTTGATCAGGTTCGGGATAAGATGATCGGAAATGAAGCCGCGATCGGTGTGATCTATTCCGGGGAAGCGATCTATACGCAAAGAGAGAATCCGGATCTGGAATACGTGATCCCCAAGGAAGGCTCCAATATCTGGATCGATGCGTGGGTGATCCCCAAAAACGCACCGCATGTGTCAAATGCCGAGAAGTTTATCGATTATATGTGCAGGGCTGATGTGGCATTGAAGAACTTTGATTACATCACCTACTCCACCCCCAATGCCGCCGCAAGGGAACTGATCGAGGATGAGGAGATCAGGAATTCGCCGATCGCCTTCCCCGACCTTTCTAAGTGCCCCGATCTGGAAGCCTATCTCTATCTCGGTGAAGAAGGCGACAGTCTCTATAACGAACTCTGGAAAGAAGTAAAATCAAACTAAAAGGATCTATCTGATCTTTTCCGGGAAGCCGACTTTCTTTTGCACCTTACGAAGTGTTTTCTGTGCATAGTAGCCGGCTTTCTCTGCGTTTTCCTTGATGATCGAATCAATGTAGGCCTTGTCTTTTTCAAGCTCGGCAAAACGCTCCTGTACCGGTCTTAAGACATCCACAACCGCTTCGCCGACCGCGAGCTTGAAATCACCGTAGCCTTTGCCTTCAAACTCCCGTTCCACTTCTTCGGGCTTTTTGCCGGTACTTGCGCTGTAGATATCGATCAGGTTCCTGATGCCCGGCTGCTCGTCACAGTAACGCACGCAGGCTTCCGAATCCGTGACCGCACGTTTGAACTTCCGCATAATGGTATCCGGATCGTCCATCAGATATACGCTGGCATTCGGATTCTCATCCGACTTGCTCATCTTCTTGGCCGGATCCTGCAGGCTCATGATCTTGGCACCGACCTTACCGATATAAGGTTCCGGAACCGTAAAGACATCCCCGTAGATGGCATTGAACCGCTGCGCCACGTCTCTGGTCAGCTCCAGATGCTGCATCTGGTCGATCCCGACCGGAACCACATCCGCCTGGTACAATAAAATATCAGCTGCCATTAAAACAGGATACGTGAAAAGACCGGCGTTGATATTGTCGGCATGCTTGGCGGACTTGTCCTTAAACTGCGTCATCCGGTTCAACTCTCCCATATAGGTAAAGCAGTTCAGGATCCAGGCAAGTTCCGCATGCGCGCTCACGTGCGACTGGTAATAGATGCAGTTCTTCTTCGGATCCAGTCCGGCTGCGATATACAGCGTCAGCAGTGCCCGCGCACGTTTCCTGAGTTCCGCCGGGTCCTGTCTGACCGTAATGGAATGCAGGTCCACCACCGAATAGAAGCACTCATACTCCTCGCTCAGTGTCAGCCAGTTCTTCAGCGCGCCGAGATAATTGCCGATCGTCAGCGTTCCCGTTGCCTGCATGCCTGAAAATAGTACCTTTTTGTCGTCGATCATTTTCCTGTCCTCGTTGTGTCTTATTCCATGATAGTGATCGCATGTCCGATCCGCTCAGCCCACGAGCACGATCAGACTGCGTCCTTTGAGCGTAAACTTTTCCTGATAACTCTCCTGCGCCTGGGAGGCCGGATCGATCACGCATTCCCACTTCCTGCCTTTGGGCAGGGCCGGGAGCCCGAATTCCTTATCTTCCCAGTGCATATTAAAAGCCAGATACAGTGACTGGTCTTCTTTCCGGTCCTTTGTCCGCGCGTATTTCCCGCACAGCAGCATGCCGATATGACGGACATTCTCCTGGAACTGCGGATACCAGGCCTGTTCCCCGTGATAGGAAAGATCCGGATAGGAGCATGCCCTGTAGTCCATGAGCCTGAGCGGCTCCTTCATATGCAGTACCGGGTGAAGCTTGCGAAACGCGATCATCTGCCTGGTAAAATCAAGGAGCATCCTGCCGGTACGGTCCGTCTTCCAGTTCAGCCATGAGATCTCGTTATCCTGGCAGTAGGGATTGTTATTGCCTCTTCTGGTCTGTCCCCACTCATCTCCTGCAAGGATCATCGGCGTTCCCTGCGCCAGCAGGAGCATGGCAACCGCGTTGAACATCTGCTGTCTGCGCAGTTTCAGGACGCCCTGTTTTCTGGACGGTCCTTCCTCGCCGCAGTTCCAGCTGTAATTGTTGCTGCTTCCGTCACGGTTCATCTCCAGGTTGTCCTCATTGTGCTTGAAGTCGTAGGTGACCAGATCACGCAGGGAAAACTCATTGAAATTGGAGATATAATTCAGCGCCTGCATCGGCTTCGGATGAGTGCGCATCGGATAGGTGAACGGCTGCAGGGTATCTGCATCGCTCTTTAAATAACGTCTGATATCTTTAAGGAAACCGGTACCGGTCAAAACAACGTTCCGATTGACGATCGGCGAAGCCTCATCAAGTGCCTCCGCATGCTCCAGATAGAGTTTGGCACTTGTCAGCAGCGGATGCGTCATCAGATAGCGCGCCGGGATCTGTTCGCCGATCAGCCAGAAGCCGTCCACGTGATAGGCCTGATGCCAGAAGGACAGGCATTCCCCGATCATGAAGGCATTGGTGCCCTGCGGAAAATAGAACTGCATCACGACTTCGATGCCTTTAGCGTGCAGTTTTCTGACCAGATCCGCGAATTCCTTTTCCGGTTCGGATGCCGCGTAAGCTGCTTTGGGCATAAAATAACGGGCGCTTTTCGAAAAGCCCCAGTAGTTTAATTTGCCTGTTTTGGGATCGATCTCATCGAATTCATAGGCCGGCATCAGGATCAGCTGGTTGATCCCCAGATTCTGGAAATGTCTGATCTTCTCGGCTATGCCGGCAAAGGTGCCGGGATACTTGACTTTGGAAGATTCATGCTTTGTAAATCCCCTGACATGCAGCTGGTAGGCGATCACCTCATGCTGCGGGATCTGCGGGTACCGGTCCTTTCCCATATCGGGGGATACGGCACGGTAAAAGACGTCTTTCTCATCCGTCTGCGTGTTCCAATCGCGCAGCGGATAGATCCCGCGTTCATACCCGTCCGAGCACAGTCTGCCGTCCGCCTCGAAACGGTAGTATTTATCTCTCATATCCACACCGGACACTTTCACGGAATATACCTGACCGCCGACTTGATACGGGGTCATATCGATCGTATTCAGTTCCTGCCGCTCGCTGTCATAGATATGAAGCAGCAACTCCTTACAGTCCGCAATGCAGGTGAACTGCCAGGAGTTCCCGTAATGGTTGTCGCCTGTCATATCTCCTTTTTCGATCCTGGTACGTTTCATGCCGTCTCCCATTGTTTGGTCCTAGTGTGCAAACTGGCTGTTATAAAGTTCACAGTAGAAGGATTTCTTCGCCATCAGTTCCTCATGCGTACCCTGCTCGATGATATCGCCGTCCTTCATGACAAGGATCAGGTCCGCGTTCCGGATCGTCGACAGTCTGTGAGCGATCACAAAACCGGTGCGGCCCTTGAGCAGTTTCTCCATGGCCTGCTGGATCATCAGTTCCGTTCTCGTATCCACGGAACTCGTTGCTTCATCCAGGATCAGGATATCCGGCTGCGAGATCATGGCACGCGCGATCGTCAGCAGCTGCTTCTGTCCCTGTGAAACATTGGTGCCTTCTTCGTTCAATATTGTATCATATCCGTCAGACAAAGTCTTGATAAATCTATGGATGTGCGCTGACTGCGCCGCCTCGCGGACTTTCGCCTGATCCTTTACATTGCTGCCGTAAGCGATATTGTCGGAGATCGTGCCGGAGAACAGCCAGGTATCCTGCAGCACCATGCCGAAGATATCCCTCAAGTCCTCACGCCGCAATGATCTGATGTCGATCCCGTCCACCTTGATCGAGCCGGAATTGATCTCGTAGAATCGCATCAGCAGGTTCACAAGCGTAGTCTTGCCGGCACCGGTCGGACCTACGATCGCAACCAGCTGTCCCGGTTTTACATGGATGTTCATGTCCTTGATCAGGATCTTCTCGGGGCTGTAACCGAACGAAACATGTTCAAACGTCACCTCTCCGCGGATGGTTTCGGGTTTCTCCACCACATCCGCGCTCTGCTCCTCTTCCGTCTCGTCCAACAGTTCAAATACGCGTTCCGCGCACGCTACCGCCGACTGCAGGCTGTTCATCAGGTTCGCCATCTGCGTGATCGGCTGTGAGAACTGCTTCTGATACTGGATGAACGCCGTCACATCACCGAACGAGATCGAGCCGTTGATGACTTTCAGACCGCCGACGATACAGATCACCACGTAGGCGAAGTTGTTGATGGTACCGGTAAGCGGCATGATCACACCGGAGATGAACTGCGCCTTGCGGCTGTTTTCATACAGTTTTTCGTTGCGTTCGCAGAACTTCTCGATCGCCTGCTTTTCGTAACCGTATGCTTTCACGACCGAAGCGCCGGTAAACATCTCCTCGATGTGGCTGTTCAGATCCCCCACATCCTTCCACTGCTTGGAGAAATACTTCTGGGAATGCTTGGCGATCCCCATGGTCACAAGCATCGTCAGCGGGATCGAAAGGATCACGACAAGCGCGAGAACCGGGCTGATATAGAACATCATGAACAGAACGCCCACGACCGTAATGACGGATGTGATCACCTGCACGGCTGCCTGCTGCATCGTGGTTCCGATGTTATCGATGTCATTGCTCATCCGGCTTAAGATATCGCCTCTGGCGTTTTTGTCAAAATAACTGATCGGGAGTTTTGTGAGTTTTTCATCCACCTCACGTCGCATTCTGTAGATCACGCCCTGCGAGATACCGGCCATGATATAGCCTTGCAGGTAATTGAACACGGCATTCAGCAGATACATCGCCCCAAGGACCACCAGGATCTTTAAGATCGCATCAAAATCGATCACAGGCTTTGCCCCGCCGATGATCGTCACAAAGCCGTCATAGAGGATATTCATGGCTCTTGCGAGGATCTTGGGCGTCAGTACACCAAAGAGCGATGACAGAACAGCCATCACAAACACGATCAGAATGGAGACCTTATGCGCGCCGAGATAGGTCAGCAGACGTCTCAGGCTTCCTTTAAAGTTCTTGGCCTTTTCCACCGGACGGCTTCCCGGCGGTCCGCCTCTTCTCATTCCCATACCCGGACGGGCGGACATGGGCTGCTTATTCGTATGATCAGCCATCTCAGCCCACCTCGCTTTCCGCATGCTGGGAATAAACGATCTCCCGGTATACTTCGCACGACTGCATCAGTTCCGCGTGCGTTCCCATTCCGGCGATCACGCCGTCGTTCAGCACGATGATCCGGTCCGCGTTCATGATCGTGGATACGCGCTGCGCCACGATCAGCACGGTGCTCTCCCCGATCTGCGGGAACAGGGCCTTGCGCAGAGCCGCATCGGTCTTAAAATCAAGCGCGCTGAAACTGTCATCAAAAATATAGATATCCGGCTTCCTGACAAGCGCCCTGGCAATCGCCAGACGCTGTCTCTGTCCGCCGGAAACGTTGGTTCCGCCCTGTGTGATCTCGGTATTGATACCCAGATCCATTTCCATGACAAAATCATAGGCCTGCGCGATCTTCAGCGCATCATTCACCTCTTCGTCCGTGGCATCCTGTTTGCCGAAACGCACATTGTCCGCAACCGTCCCCGTAAAGAGGAATGACTTCTGCGGTACGAGTCCGATGCGGGAACGCAGCTCATCCTGGGCGATCTCACGGATATCGGTACCGTCCAAACGGACAACGCCTTCCGTGACATCGTAAAACCGCGGGATCAGATTGATCAGCGTGGATTTGCCGCAGCCGGTCCCGCCGATGATGGCGGTCACCTCACCCGGCTTTACGGAAAATGAGATGTGTTCCAGGACAGCCATATCCGCTCCCGGATAGGAAAAGCTCACATCCTCGAATGTGATGTATCCGCCGCGCAGTGTGTGGATATCCACAGGGGACTCCGTATCGGAAATGACGGGTTTGCATGAGAGCACTTCATTGATACGGTCAGCCGATGCGGATGCTCTGGGCAGGACCACGAACATGATCGACATGAGCATGAGAGACATCAGGATCATCGAGACATAGGTGATAAACGCGGTCAGATCGCCGACCTCCACTCTCCCGTCCAGCATATAATGGCCGCCGATCCAGACGATCGCGATGTTGGTCGCGTTGATGATCAGCATCAGGGCAGGCATCATGAAAGCAAGCATCCTGCCTACCTTTAAGGACACCTGCATCAGATCGAGATTTGCGACATCAAACCGCTCCGTCTCGTATTTATCCTTAATGAATGCGCGGATCACACGGATACCGCTTAAATATTCCCTGACGACCTGGTTGACCATGTCGACCTTCTTCTGAATGCTCTTAAACAGCGGCATCCCCTTCTTTATCATTTAGACCATCAGGAGCATGATCAGCGGAAGGGCACAGAGTATGATCCATGCTAGATCCGCGCAATTGTGCCAGGCCATGATGATCCCCCCGACAAACATCGTCGGC
>JAGCXZ010000116.1 GCA_017961065.1 Lachnospiraceae bacterium | reverse complement strand
TGAGGACGGGGCATTGGCTGTGAATGCAGTCAAGGTAAAGGTTTCTGCGAACGGAAAGCTTGCCTCGACCTCAACGCAGGATCTGCACAATGAATATATGATCAGCGTAAAAAAGAGCCCTGTGAAGATCAATGTGAAGATCGGTGCCGACAAGGTGGGCACAAACTACGAGATCATCTGCGAATGAGCGAAACGGCGAAGGGAAACGGGTGATTTTGACAATTGACGCTTATGCGGCGTGCCATTATAATAGAGCATAGAGCAGATCTCTATGCTCTATTGTTTTTTCCGGGGCTATAGTTCAGTTGGGAGAACGCTTGCATGGCATGCAAGAGGTCGCCGGTTCAAGTCCGGTTAGCTCCATTGTTTTATTTTGCGTGGGAGTGGTTTATGAATCGGGTTATCATTGTGGATGATGACGCTGTCAATCGGCAGATGGCAGGTCATCTTTTGAGTAAAGCGGGCATGCGTGTCACGGCATACAGGTCGGGTCAGGCTTTTCTTGACGGTGTCGTGGATAGCGGATTGCCCGATTTGATTTTACTGGACATCAAAATGCCGGATATGGACGGCTTTGAGACTCTGCACCGTTTTCGGAAGTATTCGAGTGAAAACGGTTATGCGGATACGCCGGTCATCTTTCTGACGGCGGATGAAGACATTGAAAACGAGCAGCTGGGCTTTAGGGAAGGCGCGGCCGATTATATCCATAAACCCTTCGATCCGCAGGTCCTGGTAGAGCGGATCCGCCATGTTTTGGACAGGGAAGAGACGATCTCGAATCTGAAGACCGAAGCGGCGCAGGACCAGCTGACCGGTTTTTTGAACAAGTCAGCGGTCAGCACGCAGTTTCCCGGAATATGCACGGGTTTCCAAGGCTGTCTGATGATGATCGACTTGGATTCCTTCAAGCTTGTCAATGACCTGCACGGACATGAGATGGGAGATAAGATCTTGATCATCTTCTCGAAGCTGTTGCGGGAACTGATGCCCAAAGACTCGATCGCGGGAAGGGTCGGCGGCGATGAATTCATCGTGCTGCTGCCCGGTGTGACGGATGAAAAGGAGGCGTCTGATTTTGCGGATGCATTTAATGTACGTCTGATCTCGGCAGCAAAGGAACTGCTCGGAGACGAGTCGGACATTCCTTTCGGAGCTTCCATGGGAGCCGCATTCCTGCCGCAGCACGGGGATTCGTATGAAAAACTGCTCCGCCTTGCGGACAAGGCACTCTATGTATCCAAGATCAGGGGAACGCACTGCTGTACTTCTTACAGAAGCGAGATGGACCGGGGAAGCGCGGACGGGAAGACGGAATCCGATCTGCAGACGCTCTCGACGATCCTTGGCGAACGAAATGTGCCGGATAAAGCGTATCAGCTGAACAAAGATGCTTTCGCGTACGTGTATCAGTTTGTGATCCGCTATATTACCAGAAACAAACACAGTGCCTGCAAGGTACTGTTCACATTATACCTGCGTGATGCGGGCGGGAACTACGGTGAATCCTGTGACCGCTTTGATGAACACTTAAAGCAGAGCCTTCGCAAATCGGATATTTACACCCGCAGCAGATTCAACCAGTTCTTCGTGTTCCTTACGGATATCCGGGAAGAGGCCATACAGAAGGTGATCGATAAGATCATTGACCGTTGGTACGAGCAGAACGGGCATCAGGTTGACATTGCCTATGAAAAAGAGTATGTCACCATGTCAGATGAATAGGCGTTATCCGCGTACTCTTATGAACAGCATCATTCCGATGCTGTTGATCATTCTTGCATGTCTTTTATACCGTTTTGTTCTGATGCCCCAAAGGGCGGATCCGGACGACTTAACACCAAGTGTTCAAATGACAAATGATACGGACTTTACCTGTGCTTTGGACGGGATAGAGCATGAGGTGCTCCTTAGCCTGCCGCAGGAGACACAGGGCGCGCCGCTGATCCTGATGCTGCACGGATACGGCAACAGCGCGGAAAGCTTCCGTTTGGAGACGAAGTTTGATACGGATGCAACTGCGCGCGGATACGTGGTTGCTTTTGTAACGGGAGCACCCGATCCCGATGATCCGACATCGGCCAACGGGTGGAACTCGGGTATCGGAAAATCACAGGTCAGGGATGTCGCTTTCTTAAGCGCTCTGGCCCGTTACCTGCAGAATAAATATGATCTGAACAGGGAGCGGACTTATGCCGTCGGTTTCAGCAACGGCGCTTTCATGACGCACCGTCTCGCAGTGGAAGCCGGCGATGTGTTCCGATCGGTTGTGAGTGTTGCGGGCATGATGCCCGAAACGATCTGGGAAGAGCGCGGGAGTGCAAAGCCCGTCGGGATCTTTCAGATCACAGGGCAAAAGGACGATGTGGTACCGAAGAACGCCGATGGGAGCGCAAAATATGCAAAAGCCCCGGCGATCGAGGACGTGATCGCATTTTATGCCGGACTGGACGGCATTACCGCATCCGAGCCGGAAGAGATCGGTAAGAAAGGCATTCTGACGAAATACGGTCCGGCCGGTACAGCATCCGGAAGTGCTGGCGTGCAGGTCTGGGATCTTGTGATCCGCGACGGCAGACATTCATGGCCGGATGAGAGCATCACCGGGATCAACATCAACGAACTGATCCTGGATTATCTGGATACGCAGTAGAGTTTGATATGCAAAGTGAGGGAATTATGCATTCGATCAACGGTTATGATTTTCAAAATGAAGAAGATGTCGATATCGCGAGAGAGGAGCTGAACAAGATCCAGTATATCTCGGATAAACTGACGGACGATCCGAATTCGGTCCTGGCGGTTTACAACAAGATGCTGGACAGCAAGATCTTTATCACGCCGATCGGCACGGAGTATCTGCGCCAGCTGCAGGGGTATCTGCTGCGGAATCCGCAGATCGATGATGCGCAGGTTAAGGATGTGCCGGTACTGATCTCTTATCAGGAGGCGCTTCACTATAAGGACCTGGTTCAGGCAATGGAGACTAAGAAGCCGGAGAAAAAGAAGACCGTGCAGGAACCGGAAACGGACACGGCCAGGTTAAAGCGCAGATTCCGCTTTTCCATTGTTACGATCGTCGTGCTTTCGGCAATGATCATTGCGATGTTCATTATCGCGCTGAAATCCGATACGCCCAACATCCTCAATTACCGTACGGCGATCGAAAATGAGTATGCCGAGTGGGCGCAGCAGCTTGCGGAGCAGGAGGCAGAACTCAGGGAGAGAGAAAATCAACTGAATGCAGAGTAAGTCCGGAGCCGGTTATGAGGCAGGGCTTATAAGAAGCGACGGGAGAGAACATGAAGATTCTGGTTGTGGATGATGAAAGCCGTATCCGGAAACTGGTACGGGACTTTCTGGTAAAACAAAACTATGAAGTGACAGAGGCGGCAAACGGCAAAGAAGCGGTAGATGTTTTCTTTGAGAAGAATGATTTTGACCTGATCATCCTTGATATCATGATGCCGGTCATGGACGGGTGGCAGGTATGCCGCGAGATCCGCGCTTACTCGAAGGTGCCGATCATCATGCTGACGGCCAAAAGCGATGAGCGGGACGAACTGCTGGGATTCGAGCTCGGGGTTGACGAATACATCTCCAAACCGTTCAGTCCGAAGATCCTGGTGGCGCGCGTGGAAGCGATCCTGCGCAGGGTGAACGGCGGCG
>JAGCXZ010000115.1 GCA_017961065.1 Lachnospiraceae bacterium | reverse complement strand
GATCCACAGCTTCGAGGAACTGCCTGAAAAGATCCGTTCGTTTGGCGAGATCGACAACATCCACTCCTGCGCGGCCTATCTGGAAACGATCAAGGAGATCGGCGTGGAGATCGATCTGTTCTATCTGATGGACGAGGCAGACAGTGTTCTTGCCAAAAAAGTTCCGGAAAGCGAAAAGTTCTGCGATCAGATCAAAAGGCTTGAGCTTTTCTACGAGCGCGGGTACCGGCAGTATACGGAAGACAGAAAACGAAAAGATCCGTAAGTTATAAGACATTACACAGGAGGATACAGAATGAGTACGATTATCAACAGATTGCGGGAAGGCAGGTTTGTTCTGATCGCCGAGATCGGTGTCAACTATTACGACATCGCGCAGAAGGAGGGCATCACGCCCCTTGAGGCGGCAAAGGAAATGATCACGAAAGCCTTTGAAGCCGGTGTGCATGCGGTCAAGTTCCAGACCTACAAGGCGGGAACGCTGGCGGCCAAGGCATCCCCTTCCTACTGGGATACCACGGAGGAGCCTACCACATCCCAATACGAGCTGTTCCGCAAATTCGATCATTTCGGACAGGAGGAGTACAAGGCGCTCTGCGAGCATGCAAGATCCCTCGGGATCGAGTTCCTCTCAACGGCCTTTGATTTTGCGTCAGCGGATTATCTGGACGAGATGATGGAAGTGTACAAGATCTCCTCATCCGATCTGTCCAACCTGCCGTTCATCAAATACCAGGCGCAGAAAAACAAACCGATCCTGCTGTCCGTTGGTGCTTCCGATCTGGATGAGATCGAATGCGCCATAGATACGATCCGTTCCGTCAACGACAAGGAGATCGTTCTGCTGCACTGCGTGCTCGAATACCCGACACCGCTCAAGGACACGAACCTGCTCAAGATCCTGTCCTTAAAGCGACAGTTCCCGGAACTCTTCATCGGCTATTCCGACCACACGAAACCGACGGAGAACTGTGACGTCATCAAGACGGCTTACAATCTGGGCGCGTTGTGCATTGAAAAGCACTTTACGCTCGACAAGACCTTAAAGGGCAATGACCATTATCATGCCATGGATCCCGATGATGCCAGAAGGATCCTCGCTTCCATCGAAGAGATGGATATGATCCGCGGCAGCGGGGAGATCAGATGCCTCGATACCGAGATGATCGCCAGAAAGAATGCCAGAAGATCCATCGTATCGGCTACGGACATCCCCAAGGGCACCGTGATCACGGAAGAAATGCTGACGTATAAACGGCCCGGTACCGGGATCCCGCCGACAAGAATGCCGGAACTGCTCGGGAAGCTGGCTTTGGAGGATATTCCTGAAGATACGATTTTGCAGGAGCAGATGTTCACGAATGACTGATAACGGTAAAAAGGTATTGCAATCCGGGATCTGGTATACGATATCCAGCATTGCGATCCGGGCGGTGGCGATCATCACTTCTCCGATCTACACCGCCATGCTCACGACCGCGGACTACGGTATCGCGAATACCTTCAATTCCTGGATCGAAATCTTTAATATCTTCACCTGCCTGTGCGTGGTCTATTCGATCGGACGGGCCAAACTGGACTTCGGGGACAGGTTTGATGAGTACCTGTCTTCCCTGCAGGGTCTCTCCAGCTCTTTTGCGGCGATCGTTCTGGTCTTTGCCGTACTGTTCCGGAAGCAGATCTCTGCATGGATCGGGTACGAAGTGCCGCTCGTGATCGTGCTGTTCGTGTACCTGACCGTATTTCCGTCCGTGGAATACATGCTGCAGAAATGCAGGTATGAATACAAATATAAGCAAAATATCCTGATCTCCCTGATCACGTGCATCGGGACGGTGGCCTTTTCGATCCTGCTGATGTTGCTGTTCAATGACAGAAGATACATCGGCAAGATCATCGGCTCGATCCTGACGACTTTTCTGCTGGGGATCTGTTTTTATGTCCGGCTTTTAAAGCGCGGGAAGAAGTTCTTCCACAAGGAGTACTGGATCTACGCGCTCAAATTCGGGCTGCCGATGATCCCGCATGCCCTGGCCCTGGTGGTGCTGGCGCAGATCGACAGGATCATGATCAAAAGCATCTGCGGGGAAAGCGACGCCGGCCTTTACATCTACGGGTACGGGTTTGCCACGCTGCTGATGATCTTTACCAATGCGATCGGACAGGCCTGGCTGCCGTGGTTTAACCAGGAACTGCACGCAGAACACAGGGAGCCGATCCGCAGATACCAGAAAAAACTCGTTCTGCTCGGCGTGTTCCTGACGATCGGCTTTATCACGGTCGCGCCCGAAGCACTGATGATCCTGGCACCGCGCGGCCGCGCTTACTGGATCGCCAAGTGGGTCGTACCGCCGGTGGCACTCGGGGCGCTCGCGCAGTATTTCTATACCAACTACGTCAACGTGGAGCTTTTCCACAAGAAGACGCCGATCATAGCCGTCAGTTCCATTCTGGCCGCTGCGCTCAACTTCGGGCTGAACTGGATCTTCATCCCGCGGTTCGGCTATATCGCGGCGGCGTATACGACGTTTGCGTCCTATCTGTTCCTGATGCTGTTCCATTTCATCGCCACGCGCTTTGTGCTTAAGGAAAAAGTCTACGCGGATCTGTTCATGTTCATCGCGATGGGCGTGACAACGGCGGTCTGCCTGGCGATCACGAGATTTTACTGGAACGCGGTTGACGGAGAGGAATCGGTTTCCGTTGTGCCGGGGTGTCCCATGATGCCGGTACGTTACATGCCCATAATGCGTTACGGACTGATGTTTCTGACGCTGGGCATTTTTGCAATTGTGAAGAGACATGATATAATGTTACTGTTTGACTATATTAAGAAACGGTATTTGAAAAAAGGCGCCAAAACATGAAAACTTTGATCGTTATCCCCGCCCGTGGCGGTTCCAAAAGAATTCCGAGAAAAAATGTCAGGATCATGTGCGGAAAACCGCTGATCTGCTACTCGATCGAGAACGCAAAAGCCCTGCAGAACTGCATGGATATCGATGTTGCGGTATCCACGGATGACGAGGAACTTGCGGGCATTGTGGAAAAACGCGGCGTGGAAGTGATCAAGCGTCCCGCCGAACTGGCAACGGACAGCATTACGCTGGATCCGGTTATTTTCCATGCCATGCAGGTTATGGAAGAAAAACACGGTTGCAGGTATGACACGGTCATTACCATGCAGGCGACATCGCCGACGCTGAAGCAGGAG
>JAGCXZ010000114.1 GCA_017961065.1 Lachnospiraceae bacterium | reverse complement strand
TAACCAAAAAAGCGAAGAAAACCTGATGGATTCCCTTGAGGTCAGCGAGGAGGAAGCGGCTGATTTTGCAGAGACCGGGATCTATTATGAATCCATCCACACACTGTATCCGCTCAGGTCCGATTCCAGCGTCTTTTCCTTTATAGAAGAAAACTGGGATTATTACGGCGGCGCGCACGGATCGGTCACCTATACCGGATACCATATCGATCCGGTGACCGGCATAAACATCTCATTCTCCGATGTGGTCGCTGATATCCCGGCGCTTCCCGATATCGTCATGACGGAACTCGTTAAGCAGAACGAGGATCTGGAAGAATACTTTGAAAGCGATGACATGGGCAAAAAGGAACTGGTGGACGGTCTGCCCGGCAGGTTTGCAAACGATGCGCAGGGGATCGCATGGGGTCTTACCTACGACGGTCTGCAGCTTGCTTTTGAAGACTATGCGATGGGAAGCTATGTCGCAGGTACCCGTATTGTCCTGATCAGATTTAAGGATTACCCGGATCTTTTCACCGGGAAGTTTGCGCAGTACGCAGGCGTATCGGATCTGCCAGACATCAATAAGATCGCAAGAGATGACGGAACCGAAGGCGTGCACGAGTACGTGCCGTCCTGGTTTTCACCCGATGATGGGATCACAAATACGGGCGCACCGCTTGTGATCAATAAAGACACGCAAAGGAAGATGAACATATTCATTTCCAATTTCGCCGAGCAGGGAATGACGTATTACGACTACGGTCGCCCCGATTACGCACAGGTCGGACGTTTTGCGTTCAGGTGGGCCTACCTCAACAAGTACGATTACGTGGAAGCCGACTCAAACAACTATAAGATCAGCCTCAAAAATGTCCAAAAGATCGCCGAAAAATACCTGGATCTGAAGGTAACGGAGAACGACATGCTCGCCCTTGACAAAGCGGATGACTACGGCTGCTTCTATAAGAATGGCTACTTCTGTGCGCCGCTTGCAGACGGGGAAGCCTATCCCGGTTTTGCGGTCGTTGACAGTGCGGAGGATGTCGGCGGCGGCATGCTGAAGCTGAACTTTACTTCCTACGATACCGATCTTGATCTGTATTTCGAGGACGGGACGCCCGACAGCTTCTATTCGTTCAACTCGGAGGAAGCCAAAAACTGTAAGGATATCGAGGCGGAACACAAAGGATACGCGATCGTAGAGCAGTCCGGTGATTCCTTCAAACTGCACTATTATGAAATCCTTAATTGAACTTGTGAATCCTAACGCCGCGTACTATAATATATAGACGGGGCAACAGAATTCATACAATATAACACATATACAAAGGAGTGCATGATCATGAACACAAGTAAAAATCACACGTTCGCAAAAAGAATGCTCAGCGGTGCGATCGCGATCACGCTTGGATTTCTGGCAGTGATCCCCGTTCTGTTCCTTACTGCGGAACCGGTAGCAGCCAAAAAAGAGAAAAGAATCATCTACAGAGACAACGAGCCCTGGATCATTTGGGTTGAAGTTCCCGATGGTGACGATCCTTCCAATCCTCCGATCAAGCCCGATTATGGTGATATTGACGGTGCCAAGGCGGCTGATCCGATGGCTGCTGCGCATTCCTTCGAGTTCAACTATCCTGATTTCTGTCTGACGGCATCCTACACGCAGAACGGCGTAGCCGTTCAGGGTGCTGCGATCGGTGTACAGGCACAGGGCGGCCTCGGCGGTCTCGCATTCAAGGAAGCAAGGCAGAAAGCCAATCTCAAGGAAGCATTTCCGTTCAACATCACACTCAATAAAGTGGCTGATTATACTTTAAAGGACGGCGTGCTCACGATCTTCGTTCCGGAAGAATTCCAGAAACTTGGCAGATCCTTTAAAGTGCTGGCATTGGATGAAAACGGCGAAGTTGTTCCCATTGAGAATACATCAACAAGCCCGTTCGTATTCACTGCCAAACTGAATGTGAAAGCCTTTGCATTCGATCTGGTATTCACAGACTAAAGAAATTCCCGCATACGGGATAACACAGAAAAAGCCGGAGGCTGCATCAGTTGCCCCGGCTTTTTCATTATGTTGAGAATTTATCAGTAAAGATATTTCTGCCTGATCTCCTCTGTATAAACTTTAGCCCCCTGCGTATTGAGATGGGAACTGTCTCCAAAGAGCGCATTCTCATAGCACGGGATCTGCGTCTCCACTACCGCCTGCGGATACAGATCCGCAAAGGACTGCAGCAGCAATGTATAGTTTTCGATAAAGCCTTCCTGCAGGCTTTCATAACTCGCCCTGTTCATCGGCGGCTGCAGGAGGTATGCCTTGATCCCCTTCTCCCTGCAGAGGTCCAGCGTCTTTTGCAGGTAAAGCCGGATCAGATCGGCATCACCCGATTCGCGCAGCGTCTCATAACTCGTTTCGTAATTCAGTTCATCGGATCCGTCAGCCGTACCAAAAGGCGCGTAGCCCTTTGTCGTCTCCAGATCGCGCAGCAGCTGCGTATTCGTTTCGTATCTGCCGGTAAAACGGGCATTCAGGAGAGCCGGCAGGTATTGGGTCGGCAGACGCAGCCTGCTGGCGATCAGGTCTGATACCAGGCCGTCTGAGCAGATCGTTTCCGAACCGCACTTTCTCCCGTTGATCATAACTTCCGCCGTCTGTGCGATGCTTAAGTCATTAAAGTAAACGGTCCGCTGCATAAAGTTATCCATATAGGAATAGTGAAACGGCGCATAAAGGATCAGGCACTTCTTTGGTGCCGTATGCTCTTCAAGATAATCTTCCAGATAGAAGTAATTCTCGATCGCCGTCGCGCCGCCCGTTGCAAGGCTGACGCAGGAATCACCGAGTTCTGTCGGCAGCACGTCCGCCATGGCTCTGGAATCACCGAGGATCAGCACGTCGTGATCCGCATCGGATCCGATCACCTCGTGCGTATACGCCCGCGCCGGATACTCTTTATCCATGTAGCACAGAGGCGCCGCAGCCGTAAAGACGATCACGGCCAGAAACGGCAGCGCCGCAAGTATGCATTTTGCAAAAAATATCCATGTTTTTTTCATACTGTTTCTTTCATATACCTGTATACCGGTTTTGTTTCGGCAGCCGCAGCATCGCTTCTTACATGCAAGCATGACGAAGCGATACTTCGATTTCCCGGCCTGCCGGATCAAAACTTTGAATATAGGAACTCCTGCATACTGAGATTACAGGAGAACAGGATCATGATGATCACCAGATAGTACAGTGCCCAGCGAACGGGCAGCTTCACGTTTGCAAGCAGCCCGGATACGTCGCACCCCTTCTTTTCGCAGCTAATATCCGCAACGATCAGCAGGATCAGAGCCGCGATCACGAATACCAGATTCTTGACGCCAAGCCCGAGCGTAAATACCGTGCCGTCTGTCAGTGCCGTGATATAGGGACCGCACAACCTCTCAAGCGTTGCAAACGCATCCGTGATATGCGGCGCGCGGAAGAACACCCAGGTCAGTGTCATCAAAAGGAAGGTCGCAATGATCTTCCCCCAACGAAGAGACTTCATAGCGGAACCGCCTGCTGCCTCATGCCCTGTGCCCGTTCCTTTAGACGATCCGCCCCCAAACAGATCCCGGACAAGGCCTGCTGCCACCTGATAGATCCCGTTCAGCGCGCCCCAGAAAAGGAACGTGATATTGGCACCGTGCCATACACCACTTAACAGAAAGACGATCATAATATTCAGATACCTGCGCAGTTTCCCCTT
>JAGCXZ010000113.1 GCA_017961065.1 Lachnospiraceae bacterium | reverse complement strand
GGCATTCTCAGCGGGGAAGGAACATCTCCTTCCAGAACGATACGCTGGCTCTTGCGGGCAGTTTCCGGATCGGGGATCGGCACTGCGGAAAGCAGGCTCAATGTGTACGGATGCATCGGATTTGTATTCAGTTCATCCGCATCCGCGATCTCCACGACCTTGCCCAGATACATAACGGCGATCCTGTCGGAAATATGATGCACCACAAGAAGATCATGGGCAATGAACAGGTATGCCACACCCAGTTTATCCTGCAGTTCCTCAAACATGTTTACAACCTGCGCCTGGATCGAAACATCCAGCGCAGAGACAGGTTCATCACAGACTATAAACTTCGGATCAACGGCCAGAGCTCTTGCGATCCCGATCCTCTGCCTCTGTCCGCCCGAAAACTCATGCGCATGGCGCATTGCGTGCTCCGCATTCAGGCCGACCGTTTCCATGAGGTTCAGGATCTTCTCCCGTCTTTCCTTCCGGCTGGTGTAAAGTTTGTGTACATCCAGCGGTTCTCCGATGATATCCTCAACCGTCATCCTCGGATTCAGCGAAGAATACGGATCCTGAAATACCATCTGCATCTGCTTCCTGTAGGGAAGCATGTCCACGTCGATCTTATCTTTGATCACCGGCCTGCCCTCGGCATCCGTGATCAATTTTCCATTATCGTCATATTGTTCGCCGCTGTCAAATAAAACATCTCCGTCGAATACGATCCTGCCGCCTGTCGGCTGATAGAGGCGGAGCAGTGTACGTCCCACCGTTGTCTTGCCGCAACCGGATTCTCCGACCAGTCCCAGCGTTTCCCCGGGTCTGATCGAAAAAGAAACATCATCCACCGCCTTTAACGGAACCTTGTGAAGGCCCTGCCGTACGGGGAAGTATTGTTTTAAATGAGAAACTTCAAGAAGATTTTTCTGATCACCCATTATGCTCTTCCCTCCTGTTCCTCAAAGTATTCTTTTACATTCATGAAGCAGCTGGCCAGATGCGTATCGGACACCCGCAGTTCGTCCGGCTTCTGCGTCAGACAGATCTTCATGGCATTCTCGCATCTCGGACAGAACGCGCAGCCTTCCGGCATCTGCAGCAGATTGATCGGTGTGCCGCCGATCGGGATCAGCTTTTCATTCAGATTGTCGTTCTTCGGGATGGATCTGAGCAGTCCCTTGGTGTATTCATGCGCGGAACGATAGAAGATATCATCTGCCGTTCCTCTCTCGCAGACTCTTCCGCCGTACATGACAAGGATCTCATCACACATGCTTGCGATCACGCCGAGGTCATGCGTAACCATGATGATAGCCATTCCGAGTTTTTCCTGCAGTTCCTTCATCAGTTCCAGGATCTGCGCCTGGATCGTTACGTCCAGCGCCGTTGTCGGCTCGTCCGCGATCAGGATATCGGGCTCGCACGCAAGTGCCATGGCGATCATGACACGCTGTCTCATACCGCCGGACAGCTCGTGAGGATACTGTTTCATGCGGCTTTCCGGCTCATTGACGCCGACCAGCGTGAGCATTTCAACCGCCCTCTCATAAGCTTCCTTTTTATTCTTGTTCGTGTGCAGGAGGATTGCCTCTTTCAGCTGCGATCCGACCGAGAAGACCGGATTTAAACTGGTCATGGGATCCTGGAAAATGATCGAACATTTGGATCCTCTGAATCCCTGCATCTGATTTTTGTCCCATTTGGAAATGTCTTCGCCTTTATAAAGCACTTCCCCGCTTGTGATCTTTCCCGTTTCCGCAAGGATCTGCATGACGGAATAAGCCGTGACCGACTTGCCCGATCCGGATTCTCCCACAATGCCGAGCGTCTTACCCGGCTCCAGCGTAAAGGAGATGCCGTTTACCGCGCAGACTTCGCCTGCATCCGTGAAAAAGCTGGTATGAAGATCTTTGACTTCCAGAATGTACTTTGACGCTTCACTCATCTTCCCGATCCTCCTTAATTCAACTTAGAGTCGAATGCATCCCTGAGTCCGTCACCGATCAGGTTCAGGGCAAGGACGATCAGACAGATAATAACCGCAGGTACAACCAGCCGCAGCGGATACGACTGCATGCCGGCTCTGGCATCATTGGCCAGGGAGCCGAGCGACGTCAGCGGCGCGGATACACCAAGGCCCAGGAAACTCAGGTAGCTCTCCGTAAAGATCGCACTGGGAACCTGAAGCGCCGTTGTGATGATGATAACGGATAAACAGTTTGGAAGAATGTGTCTGCGCAGGATCCGTGAATTTTTCGTACCGATACACTTGGCCGCGAGCACATATTCATTGTTCTTGATCGAAAGGATCTGACCGCGGATCAGCCTTGCCATACCTACCCAGTACAGCAGACCGAATACCAGGAACATGGAGATCATGTTGGTTCCGAGCACCCTTAAGATCGTCTTGTCAATGAGAGGTTTCAACCGCTCGTTGAACACGACGGAAAGCAGGATGATGATCAGCATGTCCGGTAGCGAATATATGATATCGACGATACGCATCATGATCAGGTCGACCCTGCCGCCAAAATAACCCGCTATGGATCCGTAGACCAGGCCGATGATCAGAACCATGATCGCAGCCACAACACCTACGGAAAGACTTACTCTTGTACCGTAGATCACGCGGATGAAATAGTCACGGCTCAGACTGTCCGTTCCCAGAATGTGCGGGAAGAGTTTCTCGCCCGAGGAGTCCATATATCTCTGTTCTGCCTTGGAGTACTCAAAAGGTCCCAGATTGGCTGCCGACTTGTCTCTTTTTCCGTTCACGGAAATGATCTCGGAATAGCTGTACGGAACGAAAGAAGGTGCAATGATGATCGTCAGGATGATCAGGACCAGAACGATGATGCTTGCCATCGCAAGCGGATTCTTCCGCAGGCGTCTCATACCGTCCTTTATGAAAGTCGTGGATTCTCCCATGACATCCTGCTGCTTTTTCTCATCTTCCGTTGCCGGATCAAACTGCGCTTTATTGAATTTACTCAGATCGATCTGAGCCGATAAAAATTGTCTTTTTTTCAGATTGTCTTCCTGCATGATCTCTTCCCCAATACTCTTTAATCAAATGTGATCCGCGGATCCACGAACTTGTATGCGATGTCGGTCAGAAGGTTCGCGATGACCATCAGGATCGCAAGGAAGATCGTAGTCGCCATGATCATGGTGTAGTCTCTGTTTGTAATGCTCGTCACAAAGGAAGACCCCAGACCGCCGATCGTAAAAATGTTTTCGACAACCATGGATCCGGTCAGGATATAGGCAACCATGGGTCCGACATATGTAATGACAGGGATCAGCGCATTTCTGAGTGCATGCTTGAAGATCACCTTCCAGTTTGGAACACCTTTGGCTTTGGCCGTACGGACATAGTCCTGATTCAGGGCATCCAGCATGCTCGTTTTGGTCAGCCTGGTGATATATGCCATGGGATAAACGCTTAAAGCGATGATCGGCAGAACATAATTCGGATCGGAACTGGACCAGACGGGAACCAGATTCAGTTTCAGGCAGAATACCAGAAGAAGCAGTGTTGCCAGTACAAAGGAAGGCATTGCGGTTCCGAGTGTGGTAAAGAATACGATCAGCCTGTCCGGAAGCCTGTTTCTCGTCAGTGCCGCGAGCGCTCCCAGGATCAGTCCGATCACGATCGCCACTGCCGCAGCCATGCCGCCCAGTTTAGCCGATACGCTGAACCGGGAAGAGATCTCTCCCCAGATATCACGACCGCTGTGCAGGGAGACCCCCCAGTCCCCATGCAGCAGATTGTTCATATACAATACGTACTGTTCCGGTACAGGTTTGTCCAGATTGTAACGTTCCTCCAATACCTTCTGCGCCTGTTTGCTCGTCGCTTTTTCTTTATTGAACGGTCCGCCCGGGATCGCATTCATGACAAAAAAAGTGATGGCGCTGACAATGATGATGGATACGATCGCTAGCAGTATCCTCTTAACGATGTACTTGGCCAATTGTCCCTCTCCTATCTAACGCATATTCAACGATTTATCATACAGATTTTAAGCCTGTTTGTCAATGTTTGTGCCGTTTTTGACGGGTTTGAATAATTATTCGACCTAAATGAATAATTATGCTCCGCGTTTTCTGCAGATCGCCGCTGCGGTCTGCGCAGCCACACGCGCATTGTTGAATACGAGCTGGATGTTGGAATCCAGGCTGTCTCCGCCCGTAATATCCTTGATCTTCGCCAGAAGGAACGGCGTCGTTTCCTTCCCGTGAATGCCGCGGTTCTTCGCCTCCGCGAGAGCCTCTTCGATCGCCTTGTCGATCACGGCCTTGTCCATGGAATATTCCTCGGGGATCGGATTGGTCACCAGAATGCCGTTTGGCATATCAAGCGTACGCTGCATCAGGAAGATGTCAGCCAGATCATCCGGTGTATCCACACGGTAATCTACTCTGAATCCGCTCTTTCTGGTATAGAAGGCCGGCAGTTCTTCCGTCGTGTATCCCAGGACCGGAACGCCCTTTGTCTCCAGATACTCAAGCGTCAGTCCGAGATCCAGGATGGATTTGGCGCCTGCGCATACAACCATGACCGGCGTTGACGAAAGTTCCTCCAGATCGGCGGAAATATCCATGGTCACTTCGGCACCCCTGTGCACACCGCCGATCCCGCCTGTCGCAAACACTTCGATCCCGGCCAGATGTGCGATCAGCATCGTCGTTGTGACCGTTGTCGCGCCGTCCATGCCGCGCGCAAGGATGACAGGCATATCGCGCCGGGAGCACTTCGTCACTTCCATGCCCTTTTTCCCGAGATACTCGATCTCCTCCGGACTGCATCCGGCTTTCATTTTTCCTTTGATGACCGCGATCGTTGCCGGCACTGCTCCGCAGCTTCTGATCACTTCTTCCACCTTCATGGCCGTCTCCACATTCTGCGGGTACGGCATACCGTGCGAGATGATCGTCGATTCCAGCGCAACGACCGGTTTGTTGTTTTGAAGTGCTTCCCGAACCTCGGGTGCGATCTCCAGATACTGCTTCAGATCTTTCATAGACATTTACCTCTTTTCCTGTGGTTGTATTCTGATCTAATCCCTGTTTTCTCCGTAATTGTCCGCGACTCTTGCGGCCACTTCCTCATCGCTTATCTTTTCACTGATCGTGTACATGCTTTCGATCGTAATCGCCGCTGCGGCGTTCGCATTCTGTGCCGAACGGATCGCGTCTTCGCCCTGTATGTAGGACATGGCAAGCGCCGCCATGCAGGCATCTCCCGCTCCGGTCATATTGACGGGTTCCGCCTTGCAGGCAGGTACGATCGCTTCCGTTTCGTCATTTATGACCAGCATGCCGTGACCGCCCGTGGAAAGAAAAACGTTTTTCACGCCCAGGCTGTGCAGTTTTTCTCCTGCCTGCTTCAAAGAAGCATCGTCTTTTATCGTAATGCCGGACAGCGCCTCTGCCTCCAGCGCATTGGGTTTTATGGTGTGCAGCTTTGACAGGTACGGGACAAAGCGTTTCGCCTTGGTCACAGAGACCATGTCCGCAAAGACCGGTACCTTCACATGCTCCGTCAGATACGCGATGGACTCCTCCGGCAGATTGGCATCCATGACAAGCAGCTTTGCGCCGTTGATCAGATCGATATGTTGCGCAAAATAATCCGGCGTAAGATAACTGCAGATCTCCATGTCATTGATCGCCACATCCATGTTCCCGTCGCATTCATTGATGAACAGATAGGTCGCCGTTCCCTTTTTCTTGGAGACGATCGCATGGGAAAGATCAAGGCCTGCCGCATCCGCCTGCTGCTCGATCAGTTCCCGGTAGTGATCGTCCCCGTAAGCCGAAAGGAGAAAAACATGCTGCTTCAGCAGACTCAGGTTGTGCGCGATGTTTCTTCCGACACCGCCCGATGTGATCCGGACGCTGCCCGGATTCGAATCATTCCGGATCAACGGCTTTTGTGATGTCCCGCCGATATCGATATTCAGGCCGCCGGCCACGACGATATATTCTTTCTCGGACTCCAGCTGCTGCAGGATCTCCCTGTAGTCATCCGGTGTGTCCGCATCCATCAGGATCCCGGGATTGTTGACATCTGCGATGGCCACCGTAGCGCCGGCATCACGGAGCGCACCTTTGAGTCCCTCCGCGCCGCCATAAGCCAGGATGCCGGAAAACGCACCTTTTCCGATCAGAACGGGATGTCCGCACTTTCCCTTATATGCGGGACGGATGCAGTCGGCTTCGTACACGCGGCGCACGAGCGTCCGGTAAATGTTCGCTCCCGGCAGGACGATGTCCACCGGCGAAAGCACGATCGCATCCGCAAAACGCTGTGCTTCACGGATCGCGAGTTTGACTGACTCCAGCATCTGCGTCGTCTCGTATTGCGCGTTAAACAGCAGG
>JAGCXZ010000112.1 GCA_017961065.1 Lachnospiraceae bacterium | reverse complement strand
TCCGGGCAGAACGGATGAAGGCTTCTATACCTATCGCCAGTTTGCGGATCGGATCACCGAGTACCTTTTGGATATGCACTATACGCATATCGAACTGATCGGTATCGCAGAGCATCCGCTGGATGCTTCCTGGGGCTATCAGGTTACGGGCTATTTTGCGCCGACGACCAGATACGGATCCCCCGAAGAGTTTGCATATCTGGTCAACAAACTCCACAAGAACAACATAGGCGTTATCCTGGACTGGGTTCCCGCGCATTTTCCGCGGGATGAGCACGGCCTGGCCAATTTTGACGGCACGCCTTTATACGAATACGCCGATCCCAAAAAGGGCGAGCACCCGGACTGGGGTACTAAGATCTTTGATTACGGCAAGAGCGAGGTCAAGAATTTCCTGATCGCAAACGCGATCTTCTGGTGCAAGGAATTTCATATTGACGGCCTGCGCGTGGATGCCGTGGCTTCCATGCTCTATCTGGATTACGGCAAACAGGACGGTCAGTGGATTGCCAATAAGTACGGGGAAAATAAAAACCTGGAGGCGATCGAGTTCTTTAAGCACCTGAACTCCCTGATCCTCGGCATGTTCCCCGGCGTCATCACGATCGCAGAGGAATCAACGGCATGGCCCGGTGTAACGGATGCACCGGAAAATAACGGCCTGGGATTCTCGTTCAAGTGGAACATGGGCTGGATGCATGATTTCTGTGATTACATGAAGCTGGATCCGCTGTTCCGCCGGGACAATCACTACAAGATGACCTTTGCCATGAGCTATAACGAGTACGAGAACTACATCCTCGTCCTTTCGCATGACGAAGTCGTTCATCTGAAGTGTTCGATGCTCAACAAGATGCCCGGCTACTATTCGGATAAATTCGCTAACTTAAGGGTCGGCTATACCTACATGCTCGGACACTCCGGCAAGAAACTGCTGTTCATGGGACAGGAGTTCGGTCAGGATGCGGAATGGGACGAGAAAAAGGAACTGGACTGGGCATTGCTTGAGGACAATCTGCATGCCGGTCTGCAGAACTATGTGCGGGAACTGCTGCACTTATATACGAAGTATCCCTGCCTCTATGAGATCGACAGAGATCCGAAGGGATTCATGTGGATCAACGCCAACGACACATACAAGAGCATATACAGCTTTGTCAGATACGGCGAGAACAGGAAGAACAACCTGCTGTTCGTGATGAATTTCACTCCGATCGTGCGCGACGATTACAGGGTCGGTGTTCCGGAACTCAAGAAATACAAACTTCTTCTGAATTCCGATGAGGAACGCTTTGGTGGCAACGGAGCCGTACGGGATGAATGGTATGTTGCCGAAGAGACCCCCTGGGACACACAGGATTATTCTATTGCCTATCCGCTGCCTGCCTACGGTGCGGCAGTGTTTGTGTTCTGATAACAGATCATATATCTAATGAGCAGAGACAGACAAAGAACAACAGCATTTCAAAGACAGGCCAAAACAAGGATCCTTGCGGTTACTTTAGCAGGGGTCCTTTTCGTGATTTTGACCGGATGCGGTACTTCCGAAACGGCACTTACGCCCATTCCCCGAACGATCTATCAGAAAGCGGATTATCAGACTGTGAAGGTGAAAAAGGGAGATATGAAGCACTCGATCCAGCTGAAACTGAAGGCCAGGCTGGCAGATCAGGTCAACTACTCCGTGGATCTGGCAGATGCGGAAGTGGAAGAAGTGCTGGTAAATGCCGGCGAACATGTTACGAAGGGTCAGCTGCTTGCATCATTTGAATCCGAGGAGACCAGGAAAGCGATCGCGGATTACAGCGCGGAACTGGAGGAAAAACAGCTTCTTCTGGATCATTACACCAGGCTGTCCATGTATGATCTGCAGCAGCGGGACTATATCAAAAAGGAGAAGAAAGAATATCCTTTGTTTGAACAGCAGGAAGACGAGATCATTGCCGACCGGGACAAAGAAGATACGCTTCGTAAATTTGTGGATTATAATCTGACGATCGAGCAGCTGCAGGAAGATGTGCGCCTGGCCGCGCTTTTTCTGCAGGAGGAAAAGCAGAAACTGGAGAACTGTCAGTTAAGGGCGGAAGATGACGGCGTGATCACATATATCAGTAAGGGTCTGCTGTCCGGCTTCGCGGAGCCCGGTACGCTTCTGCTGACGGAAACCTGCGGAGAAAACACCTACGAAGCTTATACGGATGACGATTATGATTTCCGGGTCGGCGATACCTATACGGCGGAAAAATCAGGATCGTCCTACAGTATGGAAGTGACCGCGGTCAATGAGGAAGATGGCGGAGGGCGTACGATCGTCTTTGCGCCGGATGCGACACTTTTGAACCCGCCGGAAGGGGATTCGCTGGACATGACGATCGAGAAGGAAACCCTGCGGGATGTGATGTATGTTGAGAGAAACGCCGTTCATGCAAAAGACGAGAGATATTTTGTGTATGTACGCTCTGCGGAGGGATTTCTGGATCCCGTCTATGTTGAGCTCGGCGATGAAGTGGATAACATGGTCGTGATCAAGAGCGGCCTGACGGGCGAGGAAGAGGTAGCCATCATAAAATGAAGATCGGAAGCATTAGCAAAATCATCATATTTGCTTTGTCGGCTGCCCTTTTGTGCGGCTGTTCCGAAGTCGCGGAAGTACCGGCCCTGATCGATCCGGTGTCGGTCAACAACGCGTACCGCCCCGTGGAGAAGCGTGTGGTGGGTAAGGTAAACGTTGAAGTCGGCAATGTCGTACCGACGGAGTACTGTCATTTCTTCAGGAAAGTCACGGTCCTCAAGGAGATCTGC
>JAGCXZ010000111.1 GCA_017961065.1 Lachnospiraceae bacterium | reverse complement strand
CGCGACGGGTTCGGGAAAAAGGTTCGCCAGAGCTGGAAAGATACACAGAAGGAACTGATCAATAAGACGGAAGAGCGGGATACGGATTATATGGCCAACAGCTGCAGTGATGATGCCGCGGCAAGGATCTTTGACGCTGTCGGCACGAAAGCCCTGGAGCAGGCGGATCAGCTGTACTTCGAGGGCATGTCAGACTGGCTGGACGCCCGTATGCAGGACGGCGGATCCGATTCGCCGGATGCCGCATATGAGAACATCACCAATTAATGCCGGGATTATCAAGGTGTAACATTTCGCGGGGAAAGTGATATAATAGAAGTACTATAAACGAATGGAGGCGCGGATCATGAAAACGCAAAAGAGAAAATCACTGAAGAAATCGTTATTGACCAAGATCATCGTCTGCGTGTCGATCATTATCGTGATCATTACGCAGGTCAGCATCAAGCTGGCATCCGACAACATCCAGTCACTGATGAACAACATTCTTGCACGTGAGTCGGCGACTTATGCCGGAGAGATCCACAACTGGTGGAACGGGATTGAGGACAGAGTCGGACAGACGGCTGATGTTATGAGGAATACTCCGGAAATGTCCTATGACGATACACTCGCAATGCTCTTAAAGCTTACCGAGCTGGATCCGGATTCACAGGATATTTACATCGCATACGGAGATACGGGTAAATTCCTCGACGGCTCCGGATGGATCCCGGATGATACGTTTGTATTTACCGACAGACCGTGGTATCAGGGCGCCATAGCCAAGAACGGAGAGATCTATTCCTCCGAGCCTTACCTGGACGCATCAACCGGGAAGACGTGTCTGGCCTGCTCGATCATGCTGCGTGACAATGTAGTCCTGTCCAGTGATATCAATTTTGACAAGGTTGCAGAGAAAGTCATGGGATTTGATTCTTTATCTCCCGACGCCAAATTCTACATCATCAACAAGGAAACCAAGGATATTCTGGTCAGCAACAATACCGCTGTGGTAGGACAGAATCTTGCCTCTGCCACGGATACGATCCTTGCCGGTATTGCACCTGCTTTTGATTCCCTGAAAAAGGATGTTAAGACCGGCGGAGAGAAGGTAGTGACTGTTTCGACGGCAGCAGGCGGTCAGATGATCACGGCTTCCGATATCGAAGGTACTTCATGGACCGTTGTCAGCGCGGTTCCTTCATCCCTGCTCAGCCAGAGTATCTTAAAGGTTATGTACATCACGTTTGCGAGCGCGATCGTTTTGATCCTGATCCTTTCGGTAGCGATGTATTTCATGCTCAACAAGGCCATCAACCCTGTTATGGCGATCACGGAACGTGTGACTGATATCAGCAAGGGTGATTTTACCGTACAGATCGTTCCCGAAGGAAACAACGAGATCACAACACTTGCGGAGAGCCTGAACGAGTATATCGAAAAGATGCGGACTACATTAAACAGCCTGTCCGATATTTCAGGCGCCATGAACAGCCGTGCCGGCGAGTGCTTCAATATCTCGCATACGCTTGCCGATGCGAACAACAACCAGGGCGACTCCATTGAGAAACTCAATTCCACATTGAACGAGATGAATACTTCGATCGAAGAGATCGCATATGCGGCAACGGAACTTGCAGCAACATCCAGCCAGCTGGCCCGGAGTGCCGAGGATGTAAGAGGCCTCTGCAACGAGACGCTTGATGCTTCCGCAAAGGGCAGAGAAGAGATGGCCGGTATGACAAAGAATGTCGGCACGCTGAATGTGACCATCGGCGAACTGACCGAACTCATCCGGAATACGGCTGAAACCGTCGAAGAGATCACGGGGATCACGGATACGATCAATGCGATCTCCAACCAGACAAACCTGCTGTCGCTCAATGCATCCATAGAGGCAGCAAGAGCGGGAGAGATGGGAAAAGGATTTGCGGTAGTCGCAACAGAAGTCGGCACGCTTGCAGGCCAGTCCTCCTCGGCTACGGATACGATCCGCAGGCTGGTTGAGGGCATCACAAAGAATATTTCCGATATCAACCGTAAGGCAGAGATCTGCGTGAAAGATATGGCCGCTTGCATGAGTGCCGTAAACGGAGCGAATGAATCCTTTGAAACGATCTACGGCGATGTGGCCAAGGCTACAGACGGCATCGGTGAGATCGCAAACGGCATCAGCAAGATCAATGATGTTGCCTCCAACAATGCGGCCACCACCGAAGAGCAGGCTGCAAGCATCACGCAGGTTCTGGAACTGAGCAACATGATCGTTTCGGAGAGCGGCAAGCTCCGCACCGAGACGGATAACATCACGAATATCTCCGAGAACCTGAACAGGTACTCCGACGAGATCAACTCGGACCTTTCGCAGTATACCGTATAAGGAACCGGAAATATGCGCGCAGAACCGGACAAGACGGAAGGCGCAGAAGAGAGCAGGCTGAATGCCGTATCCGACATTAAGAGCCTGTTTCTCTTTGTGCTTCCGGCCATCATCATATATGTTTTTAACGGATTTTATTCGGCAGTGGACGGTGCTTTCATTGAGGAATTCCAGGGACCGTATGCGATCGCTGCCGTAAATCTGTATTATCCCGTGCTGAATCTGGCGCTCGCGATCGGGCTGATGATCGGTTCGGGCGGTGCTGTGGCGCTTGCGTCTCTTGAGGGAAAGAAAGAACATGAGACGGCAAACGGGCTGTTCACGCAGCTGATCCTTGTCACGGCCGCGCTTGGCGTGATCATTGCCGTGATCGGCAACGTGTTTTCGGATCAGATCGTTGTATGGCTGGGTGCAAGCGAGGGCAATCGGCATTTCTTCATTCCCTACTATCGGGTCATGGTAACATGCTCCCCGATCCTTGTTTTTACAGCGATCCTGACCCCTTTATTCTTTGCGGAAGGAAAGACGGTTGAGATCGCGGTGAGCGCGGTCATCGGCGGTGTCTTAAATATGCTTCTTGACTACGTTTTCATGGGGCCGCTGAAGCTGGGTATTGCCGGGGCGGCAGCTGCAACCATGATCGGCTGTTCGGTTCTCTGCATCTATGCGCTTTTTTTCTACCTGCATATCGGGGGACGGGGCAGTTC
This sequence comes from Lachnospiraceae bacterium, assembly GCA_017961065.1. Taxonomy (GTDB): domain Bacteria; phylum Bacillota; class Clostridia; order Lachnospirales; family Lachnospiraceae; genus UBA2868. The sequence goes on along the minus strand of JAGCXZ010000111.1, from coordinate 5,269 downwards.
GTTCCGGTTCAGGCTGATGAAACCGATGCCGAAAAGGATCCTGGTCGCCTTGTATAACGGTTCCTCGGAGATGGTTACGAATCTGGCAGGCGCTGTGACGGCATTGGTCATGAACCGTCTGGCCTATTCGTTCTTTCGGGAAGCCGGTGTCAGTGTTGTGTCAGTGTACCTCTATGTTCAGTTCATGATCATGGCTGTGTTCATGGGGACCGCATCAGCCATGGAACCCCTGATCTCTTATCACTATGGTGCCGGAAATTTTGAGAGGGGCAGAAAGATCTACCGCCTTGGCATGCTGCTTGTTACGATCTTTACCGTGGTGCTGTTTGTGATCGTCAGCCTGTTTCATGCAGACATTGCCGGGATATTTTTCCAACCGACCGGAGAACGGAGGGCCTTCTATGAACTGGGGGCCGAAAGTCTTGCGATCGTCGCTCCCGCCTGCCTGTTTACGGGTTATAATATCTATATCTGCGGTTTGTTTACGGCATACGGGAACGGAACGGTATCTGCTGTTCTGTCTGTCTTAAGGACGCTGGTATTCCTGCTGGCATCGCTCTATCTGCTGAGTTATTTTTGGAGCGCACAGGGACTCTGGCTTTCCTGGCTTGGAGCGGAAGTGCCTTCTTTGATCGTGAGCTTACTCTTTTTGTTTAAATACAGAGCAAAATATCGTCTGAAAAGGGGACAACAATGACTGATTTTCTGCCTTATGCGGTCATCCTGCTGGGATTGATCATTCTGATCGGATTCTTCAATGAAAAGAAGACAAAACTGACCTATGAGATCGCGCTGATGCTGATCGCGGCGGTCCTTGGCGGGATTGTCTGCGTTGCGGATCTTCTGATCAAGGATCAGGGGATCAGCAACATCCTTTATGACATCCAGATGTTTGACCTGGAGGATTTCCTGATGAAGGGCGTGTTATGCTTCATGCTCTTTGCGGGTTCCTGTCATATGAAACTGGCTGATTTCAAGCGGCTGGCACGGCCGATCGGCGTGCTGTCCATTCTCTGCACACTCTTAGGTGCGGTATTCTATGGCGGCCTGTTTTACGGCGTGGCCTGTCTGTTTCATCTTCCGTTTAACCTGCCGATGTGCCTGATGTTTGGCAGTATCGTTTCGCCGACTGACCCGATCGCCGCAACGAGTATTCTGAATAAGTTCGGACTCTCCAAAGACATCTGTTTTGTCATTGAAGGAGAGTCGTTGCTTAACGACGGAGTCGGTGTAGCGCTGTTTGTATGTTTTTCCGGGATGGTAAAAGCGCAGCAGAATGCCGCTGAAAGCTTTTTTATCGTGCTGTTCCGCGAACTGTTCGGCGCGGCGCTGATCGGAACGGTCGTAACGCTCCTGTGCTTCTGGCTGGTGGCGCGTATTTCGGATCAGAAGCAGCGGATCTATGTCAGTCTGTTCGCGGTTGCGCTGTCCTATACGCTTTGCGAGGTGTTTGACTGCTCGGGTGCCATTGCATCCGTTGTCTGCGGTGTGCTCTTTGCAACTTTCAGCGAGCGTGAGAAAGAAAAGAAGGGCAGTTTTGATCTGGAAGAATTTGACTCCTTCTGGGACATCGTGGATAACCTGCTGAATTCTGTCCTTTATGTGATCATGGGACTCTCGTTTACCCGCATCCTGCAGATGCCCAGTGTGATCCTGCTTTCTCTGGCAGCGATCGTATGCAATCTACTGGCCCGCGGGGGAAGCGTTTTTTGCAGTACCTTTTTCATGGGGGATCTGCCTGATTCCTATGACAGAAAGAGTTTTACGGAACTGTTCACCTGGGCAGGCCTTAAGGGCGGGCTTTGTATCGCGCTTGCCATGAGCACAACGTCCATGATGAGTACGGAAGATTATCATATCGTCCTCGGATGCACCTACGCGATCGTCTTTTTCACCACGATCCTGCAGGGATTATCCATTAAGAAAGTGTATGCCGCGATCACGGCAAAGATGCAGAACAAATGATGAAGCATTCCATAAAAAACCAATTTGCCCTATTCTTCTGTCTGTTGCCGGCACTTGCGATCCTTGGCTGTTTCCTGGCCAATACGCTTTTGCTGGATGATTTTTATGTCTGGAGCAAAAAGACGGAGATCATCAATGCGTACCGGCAGATCAACTCCGTCGCGGCAACAGGGGATATCCGGTCGGAGCAGTTTGCGCTTACGTTTGAACAGATCGCTGCCCGGGATAATCTGGAGATCCTGGTTTTGGACTCCGATACCAGGACGATCCTTTCAACGGTGAAGGATAACCGTAACTTAACGGACCGCCTGCTCGGCTATTTCTTCAGGGGTACGGATAATGAGGAACGGCTCTATGAAGAGAAGAACCTGTATGTGCAGCGAAGCTACGACAGTTACCTGAACATGGAATACATGGAGCTGTGGGGGCTTTTGACCAATAACAACATGATCTTCATGCGCACGCCGCTTGAGTCGATCAGGGACAGCGTGAAGATCGCGAACCGTTTTCTTGCTTATGCCGGCATCGTCGTGATCGCGATCGGTGTCATCATGTCCTGGATCTTTGCGCGCAAAGTCACCGGGCCGATCATGAAACTTGCCGGTATATCCGAAAAAATGGCGCGCCTTGATTTTGACGCAAAATACAGTGAACCTGAGCGGGATGACGAGATCGGCCTTCTGGGACGATCCATCAACAAGATGTCGGAAAACCTTGAAAATACGATCTCGGAGTTAAAGACGGCGAACAACGAACTGCAGCAGGACATCGCCCATAAAACGGAGATCGAGAATATCCGCAGGGAATTCCTGTCCAATGTGTCGCATGAGCTGAAGACTCCGATCGCCGTGATCCAGGGTTACGCGGAGGGCTTAAAAGACTGCGTCAACGATGACGAAGAGAGCCGGAACTACTACTGCGAAGTGATCATGGATGAGGCCTCGAAGATGAACCGGATGGTGCAGCAGCTTCTGATGCTGGACCAGATCGAGAGCGGACGGGATACGGTCGCATTTGAGCGTTTTGATTTGATGAAACTGATCGGGGACTGCGTGCATGCGGATGAGATCCTGCTGAAGCAGAGCGAGATCACCGTGAACGTCAGTCCGGATGAACCCGTCTATGTCTGGTCCGACCCGCAGAAGATCGAACAGGTCGTCAATAACTATCTGTCCAATGCGATCCATTACGCTTCCGGCGATAAGGTGATCGACATCACCGCGCACGAAGAAGACGGAAAGATCCGCCTCAAAGTCTTCAATACAGGCGATCCGATCGCGGAAGAAGCACTTGACCATTTGTGGACAAAGTTTTATAAAGTAGATAAGGCTCGAACGCGCGAATACGGCGGTACGGGGATCGGTCTTTCCATCGTGAAGGCCATTGCGGAGTCCCTGCATCAGAAGTACGGCGTGACCAATTACGATAACGGCGTTGCATTCTGGTTTGATATGGACAGGGAAGGACTGCAGGAGGAAGAGCCTGCAGCAGACGGTGCGGAAAGCACCCATGAAGGGTAAGGTATGAATAAAAGATCACGTAAAAATCAAATGCTCCGGATCATTGCGGTCCTCATGACGACTGTCCTGCTGGGGTCGCTTTGCGGCTGCGGTCTGTTTGCGAGTCTGGATCTGACGGAAGAGCAGTCGGGACTGATCGCGGAGTATGCGGCCGGCCTTCTGAAAAAGTATGACAAGAATGCGATCCGCCTGATGAATCCGGATGCGATCCCCACTCCGGTGGATGAAGAACCGGAAGCGCCCGTAGAGGAACAGGTGCCGGAAGAGGCAGAACCTGTGCCGGAAGAGACGGAGGCTGTGGAAACGGAAGCGCCTTCGTTTGAAGACATGCGCACGGAGGATGCCACGGGGGAGGAAGAAGAGGAGAGCGTGGCGGAAGTGGAGTATTCGATCATGACGATCTCCGATTATCTGGATCTTGACGGCGTGGACGTGAATTACAAGGATTATGAGATCTGCGACACGTATCCGGACCAGCCGGATGATTCGTGGCTGATCTCCATGTCTGCAAGAGAGGGAAAGAAGCTGGTCGTTCTGCATTTTGAACTGACAAACAATTCTGACAGTGAGGTTCCCTGCGATATCCTGAACGCCGGAAAGCAGTACCGGCTGATCGTGAACCGCGAAAAGCGCATTAACGAAACGGTTACCGTGCTGATGGACAGCTTCAGCCAGTTCAGCGGAAATATCCCTGTTGGCGGGTCCGAACAGACCGTGCTGATCTTTGAACTGGACGAAGAGTATGTAGACTCTGTTTCCTCGCTTGATCTGATGATCAAAGACAGTGAGGGAAGCGAGACATTTATGCTTTTCTGATTTTTCTGATTTTTCTGTATAAATAGTTCTATTTTTTGAAATTATGTGATATACTTTAATACAAGATTATTATCCGCTTGGAGAGAATCGAATAAAGTGCAGAGGTGAAGGTATGGATACAAAGATTTTATTAGAGAATGGTACAAACGAACTGGAAATCCTCGAGTTCCGTTTGGGCAACAATTCTTATGGCATCAATGTAGCGAAAATCCGCGAGATCATTCCTTATCAGCCGGTTACGCCGGTACCGAATGCTCACCCCAGCATAGAAGGTATCTTTATGCCGCGTGAGACGATGATCACTGCTGTCAGCCTGCGTAATGCTTTGCAGCTTGGCGATTCCGAACCGGGCGGGCTGTTTATCATCACGAATTTCAACAAACTGGATGTTGCATTCCATGTTGATTCCGTTATGGGTATTCACAGAGTTTCCTGGACAGAGATCATCAAGCCGGATACCACGATCAACAACGATCAGGACGGCGTTTCCACCGGTATCGTGAAATTCGATGAGAGACTGGTCATCATTCTTGACTTTGAGAAAATCGTTACGGATATCTGCCCGGATACGGGATTAAAGATGTCTGAAGTTGATTCGTTTGCAAACAGAGGACGTATGCAGGCTCCGATCCTGATCGCTGAGGATTCGCATCTGCTGAACAAGCTGATCTCCGACGCGCTTTCGACGGCCGGTTACGTGAATCTGACAAGAACCGAGAACGGACAGGAAGCTTGGGATTACATCTCCAAAGCGCTTGAAGAGGGCGAGGTTGCCAACCGCGTTCATCTGGTTATCACCGATATTGAGATGCCGCTGATGGACGGACACCGTCTGACGAAGCTGATCAAGACCAACGACGAGCTGAAGCATATCCCCGTTATCATCTTCTCATCCCTGGTAAACGACGAAATGCGTGTTAAGGGTGAGTCTCTTGGTGCGGACGCCCAGCTGTCCAAGCCTGAAATCG
>JAGCXZ010000110.1 GCA_017961065.1 Lachnospiraceae bacterium | reverse complement strand
CAGCGCCACCGCAGCCGCGATCTCTAGACCGATCCAGATTTTCACGATCACAAATTTCTTCATCTATTGTCTTCTCTCCGGTCTTCCCGCCACAAAGTTCTCTTCCGCCAGTGCCGAGGAAGCCTTGCGGATCTCCTCGAGATCCATCTGCATCTTAACTTCGCCTCTGATGTCCGCCTTCGGTGCCTGATTTTCTTCCTTACCGTAATACTTGCCGTAATAGCCGCCGTAGTACTTGCCGTAGTAACGCGACTTCTTCATATTGACTTTGTTTAAGACAGCACCCAGGATCCGGACACCGGATGCCTCCAGCTGCTTCTTCACGCTGACGGCAGCCTTGCTGCTGACCTCACCCTGCGAGATCACGATGACCGCGCCGTCACATTCCTTGGCGATCACGGCCGCATCGATCGCAGCTCCCAGCGGCGCGCAGTCGATCAGCACATAATCGAATTTATCCCTGACCGTTTTGATCAGCTTCGGGAAATATCTGTTTTCCAGAAGCTCCGTCGGATTCACGACAGCCGGCCCCGCAAAGAGCATGTAGAGCTGCGGGAACTGCGTCTGGTAAACAACCTCATCCAGATCCATCTGTCCGGAGAGAAAGTGCGACAGACCCTGCACTTTTCCGCCGTCCGTTCTCCTGGCCTTATGCCTTCCGACCAGAACGGATTTCCGCATATCGGAATCTATGATCAGAACCTGATTGCCCGCATCCACGAGCGATCTGCCCAGGTTCATCACGATCGTACTCTTGCCCTCGTTGGGCATGACACTCGTGAAAAGGATCGTCTTGATGTCATCGCCGCAGAAGCGGATGTTGGTCCGCAGTTCGCGCAGCGACTCACGCATCGCATTGCTCTGTTGTCTGATCTCGTTGAGTTTCACGCTGTGCATGATCCTATACTCCCTCCGTATCCTCGATCGGCAGCATCGCAAGTACTCTCAGACCGACCTTGCTTTCCACTTCCTCAGGCGTTACCAGATCGTCATTGAACAGATACGACAGCACGATCAGAACGGCAGCGATCGCAAAGCCTGCGAGGAATCCGGCCGCGCCGAAGAACACCGGACCGTGGCTGACCGGTTTGCCGTCCGAATAACCGCCCTGCACGAGGTTGGGCGGATCCTGATCCATTTTCTCCGCGATAAAATCAGCCGCCACTTCTGCGATCTGATCGCAGATGACTTTGGCCCGCTCCGGATCTTCATCCTTCACAACGATCTCAATGAAACGCGTGTTGTTCGGATTCCTGACCTCGACTTTCTTCTCGAGTTCCTCGTAATCCTCCGGGAGGCTCAAATGATCGATGACCTTGTCAAGCACCGGGCGTCCCTTTGTAACGATCAGGTAGTCCTGCGTTAAGTTCGCGCCGGTCTGCAGATCCGCAAGGCTCGTGATCGACGTACTCTTGGTCAGAACGTAGAGCAGGGCGTTTGACTCGTACTGCGGGTTCATGAAATAGTAGCGGTACGAGAACGCCAGGGCTGCTGCCAGGATCGCGGAGATCAGCAGTGCCTTCCAGTGTGCGAGCAGCACCAGCGTCAGTTCCTTCAGATCGATCTCGATCTCATCCGTTTTCAGTTCGCGTTCGTTCAAAGTGTTTTCCATTTATCTTTCCAGTATTCTCAGCGGGTTCACCGTAAAAAGATTCATGGCGGTGTCCCAGCCGTATTCGTTCGCGATATAGTCGCAGCACTTGCGCATATGACTGCGCCTGTCCTGCATGTCATGGGCATCCGAGGCAACGATGTCGGCAAGCGAAGCTTTCAGGATCTGCCGGCATGTTTTCTTAACGTCGGATCCGTCATACCCCAGGATGCTGTCCGCATTGATCTGGATCATCGCGCCCATGCTCCTGCATTCCTCAAGCAGGGACGGGTTGCCTGCAAAGACGTCATATCTCTCGGCATGCGCAATGACCGGTGTGTAGCCTGCCGTGATCAGATTCTCGAGACTGTTGCGGATCTGATTGTATGTGCTTGTATGGCTGTATTCGGCCAGCACGCAGTCCCCGTCTGCCAGAGTATGGCAGCGTTTGCTTTTGAAGTTTGCAACGATCTCATCATCCGCGCGGTATTCGCAGCCAAGATAAAGCCGGATCTTTCTCTGCGCGGCTTCTTCCCTAAGCGCTGCAAAAGATGATCTTATGTCATCTTGCACATAGGGGAACATCCCCTGTCTGTAATGCGGTGTCAGGATGAGATCCGTAATGCCCTGCGCGGATGCGTCGGCAAGCATTGCTTTCGATATTTCCGGTGTTTTCGCGCCATCGTCGACGCCGTATAACAGATGACAGTGTATATCGATCATTGCAATGTGCCCGTGCGTTTTTTGCGCATAATTATCCCATGTTATGTATACTATATCATCATTTAATCATTTCACGTGTTATTTGTCAACCAAAATCACATCACGATGTGGCAAAAAGAATTGTATGCATCAGCGCTTCATGATACAATGAGAATACGGATCATCCGTTCCGGATGGAGCAACGCGTCAGGACGTGATAAACGGAGGCGAAACGATGCAAGAAAAAAGAGACGCCAAGAGACTTGTGCTCGGAATGAAACTGTCCATTTCCGATCTTTACAAAGAGGATACCAACACGATCACGGATATCTCCTCTCCGATCGAGGTGACCGATATCTCGGCCAAGGGGATCGGCTTCATTTCCGAATGCATTCTGCCGACCGGTTATTATTTCATCGCGAATCTGGAACTGGCCAAGGATCTGCCGCAGATCATCACCGACGTGCGCATCATCAGAAGCTCGGCGATCGACAGGGAGCGTTATCAGTACGGATGCGAATTCGTGTCGATCTCGCCGCATGTTCGGAAGATGCTGGAGGATTTTGAAAAGAGGATCAAGGGAGAAGCAGAAGAAGAGGAATAAATTGAATTTAGATAACACGAATTGCTCCGCTTCTTCGAAGCTCCCGCAATTCGCAGAACATTCGCAATCCGCTGATCTGCATGCAGATCGCTACTTGCTCATGTTCTTAACGTCCCAAGAAAAAGCGGCCATTCCCGTGCAAGCACGGATGGCCGCTTTTTCTTTGTCCGTATTATCTATTCATACTGTGTTACGATCGCGAGTACTTCTTTGGCGTATTTCGGGTAGTCTTTGACGAGCTGCTCGATCTCCTTCTTGGAACCCTCAAGGTTGAACATATTGAAATCGATTCCCTTGCGCAGGCGCTGCCGCTGGATGATCAGGCTGTGCCTGAGTTCCGTCATCTCCTCTTCATAGACCATCGCGCCCGGCTGATCGACCCAGATCGAAGGGTCCTTTAAGCGGAAATGCGACAGCAGTCCGTACAGGCTGCGTCTTGCGTCCTCGAGCTGCTGTGCCACCTCTTCGCTGTGGTTCCTGGCAGCCTTTTCTTCCTTGTATTTATCCCACATGTAGGACAGCTCGTAGGAATTGGCGACCTGGTATTTTGCATACGTATAGTCCAGCAGATTCGTGACATTGACATACTTGATCTTGGCGGAATTCTGCAAAGAGATCGCCCGGTTCATCTGTTTCTCCGCGCTTGTCTGGTCGCTCTGCGCGTTGCGGTAGCTGACGCCGCAGGCGGTCAGGGCGATCGCGGTAAGTCCGGTCAGAACGCAGTAGGCAACGACCACATCCATGCGCAGTGCCTTCTGCAAAAACAGCAGGAGCACAAACGCGAGCACCGCGGTCACCAGGATGATGATGACATAGCCCCTGGTGTTTTTTGCTTTCTGCGCGTCTTCCTTTTTCTGGTAGGCCAGTGCGCTCTTTTCGCCCTCGAGCAGATTCATGTCGCGGCGGACACTCATCTGATAGTCCTCGCGCTCCCGCATGGTCTTTAAGACCTCCGGGATCTCATCCTCGAGACGCTCCATCTCGCGGAACTGTACCTCGGTGATCTTGCTCACCGGGCGCCTGTAGTTGGATTCGTCCTCCTCGATCTTTAAGATCTTCCCCGCCCGCTTTTTGATCTCATCCTTATCCGATGCCGGAAGCTGCGCGATCTCTTCCAGATCCGTCAGCCGCTCCGTCACGGTCTGATACTCGATCTTCTGCGTTTCCACTTCCCTGGAAGCGGCCGCCATCTGTTCGCAGCAGGCGCGCACATAACGCTCCCTGTCCCGGTAGTCGAGTACGTTTAAGTCCGAACGGCGCACGGTCTCCCTGGAGAGCACCGTATCCATCGATACGGAATCATCCCCCTCGGACAGTCCGAGCGCGAAGTCGATTCCGTCGTCCTCTTCCTCGGGCAGAAAGCCGAGTTTTGTAAAAAATGTTTTGATAATACCTGCCATATGATCACCCGATCCGGACCCGAAACACTCAGGTCACCGAATTCATGCTTCTTCTGTATTCCTGCTTCCACTCACTTAAGGTTTCATCGATCGCCTTGTAGTAGTCGTTGATCTTACCGCTTTCCTTGTAGTCCTTGATCCTGTCCATCGACTCCCTGTAAGGGGAATGCGACGCGCCGAACCGTCCCTGTTCCATCCGCTTGTCGACTTTGGCAAGGAACTCGGCATCGTAACCGTGACGCAGCAGCAGCTTCTCATACTGCTCCTTGTGCATGGTCATACGCGTTGCCATCAGGTAGGACATCCTACTCTCCTCCTGGTCGCACAGGTCAGCCGCCTCCCTGTAATAGTAGGCCGCCTTCTCAAAGAGGAACATATAGGCGTAGGCCGTCCCGATGTTGTGCAGGATCGCCGCGTACAATTCCGTCTCCTCCGCCTTGTCGATGTTCTGCAGGATGAATTGATACTCCTCTATGGCGAGCGTGTATTTCCTGTTCTTCAGAAGGTTGTCGCCGCGCGCCTTATGCTTTCTGGCAAAGCCCATCATCGCGTTGTCCAGGAGCACCTGCTTGACATCCCGGATCTCCTCTTCGCTTAAGTATCCGGTCTCCGTCAGGATCGTCGTCACGAACTCGCCGATGCTCTTG